>JAJDNM010000038.1 GCA_022340665.1 Acidobacteriota bacterium
GGGAAGCGAAGGTGCTCGCCTCGTTGAACCATCCGAATATCGCGACGCTCTATGGCCTCGAAACGGCTGGGATGGCCGGGAACTCAAAACTCAAAACTCAAAACTCAAAACTGACCTCGGACGCCGAGGTTTCCGAGGTCACCTTCCTCGCGATGGAACTCGTCGAGGGCGAGGACCTCTCCGAGCGGATTAAGCGCGGACCGGTGCCGATCGAGGAAGCGACCGCCATCGCGCTCCAGATCGCGGAGGCGCTGGAGGCGGCGCACGAGCAGGGGATCGTTCACCGCGATCTCAAGCCTGCCAACATCAAGCTGCGTCCCGACGGTACGGTCAAGGTGCTCGACTTCGGGCTCGCCAAGGCGTGGGAGGCAGATGCGCCGGACACGGCGCTTTCGTTGTCGCCGACGATGACCGCGCACGCGACGGCGGCCGGGCTGATCCTCGGCACGGCGGCCTACATGTCGCCGGAGCAGGCGCGCGGGATGAGCGTCGACCGACGGGCCGACATCTGGTCCTTTGGCGTCGTCCTGTGGGAGATGCTCACCGGCCGGAAGCTCTTCGAGGGTCACACGGTGTCCGACGTGCTGGCGTCGGTACTCAAGGAATCGCCGGATCTCGAAGTGCTGCCGTCGCAGACACCACCTCATGTGAAACGTCTCATCCGCCGCTGTCTGGACAAGGAGCCGAGAAGCCGGCTCCGTGACATCGGTGAAGCGCGCATCGCGTTGGCACAACCGGACGAGGATCTCCCGCCTTCGGACGCGCCGGTCGGGCCGACGGAGCAGGGCCTGCGCAGGCGTCTGCCGTGGGCCGCAGCGGGGATGGCCGCGATAGCGGCACTGATTCTGGGAGCACTGTTGATCGGTCGCAAGGAACCCGAGCAACCGGTTATCCGGTTCGAGACGCCGCCTCCCCCTGCCGGCCGATTCCACCTGGCGCCGGACAATCCCGGACCCGTGCGTGTGTCGCCCGACGGGACAATGCTGGTGTACTCGGGGCGGACGGATGATGGATCGATACGTTTGTGGGTCCGTGCGTTGGACGTTGTTGCCGCGCGCCCACTGCCAGGCACCGAGGGCGCGCAGTACCCGTTCTGGTCGCCGGATTCGAAGCGCATCGGGTTTTTCGCCGGTGGGAAGTTACGGGTTGTCGAAGCAGTCGGCGGCCCGCCCCTCGCTCTCTGCGATGCGGGGGAAGGGAAGGGCGGTGCGTGGAGTACAAACGGCACGATCGTCTTCGCACCGTCTTACAACTCGCCGCTGCACAGGGTGTCCGATGCAGGGGGTGAGTCGACGCCTGTGACCGAGTTTGACGCCGAGAGAAAGGACAACTCCCACCGGCATCCGCGGTTTCTCCCGGACGGGAATCACTTTCTCTACATGGCACGGTCGGCGATGGGCACGTCGGAAGGTCAGGCCGTGATGATTGGAGCTCTCGACGGCTCGGTGAGCCGGCAGCTCTTTCGCGCTCCGGCGGCCGTCGAGTATGCATCGGGCCACATTCTTTTCGTTCGCGAAAGAACGCTGATGGCGCGGGCGTTCAACGCCGACAAGCTCGAGTTTACGGGCGACGCTTTTCCGATCGTCGAGAAGGTGACCTTGCTGCAGCCGGGAACGGTGATCGGCGTGTACTCGGCATCAAAAAACGGCGTTCTCGCGTATCAATCAGGCGAGGGGGAAACCGGCAGTTACCGGCTCGTCTGGAGGGACCGCGAGGGCAACGAAGTGGGAACCGTCGGTGAGCCCCGCGGTTACGACGAGGTCCACTTGGTACCGGGTGGTGAGCTGGCGGCGGTCGCCCTCGAGGAGACTTCGGCCGGGAGCGGTGACATCTGGGTCATCGACCTCCGCCGCGATCTCTTCACCAGGTTCACTTTCGAGCCGGGCTACGAGTTCGGGGTGACGCCGACTGCGGACGGTAAGTCCCTGATCTACTCGGCTCAGAGAGACGGTGTCTGGGTCCTGATGCGGAAGGACATCGGCGGCGCGGGCGAGGGCGAGGTCATCTTCGAATCCGATACCGAGATGTACCCGAGCTCCGTGTCGCCCGATGGAAAATTTCTTTGCCTGTACAAGGGAGGCGACACCACTGGTTACGACCTCTGGATGCTGCCTCTCTCCGGTCAGGGCGAGGGCGCTGCTTTTATCGACAGTGACTTCAACGAGTTTATGGGGATGTTTTCTCCTGACGGAAGATGGCTTGCCTATGTGTCGGACGAGTCCGGTTCGCCCCAGGTCTATGTCACCGCCTTTCCGGAACGCGGAAGAAAGTGGCAGGTCTCCACAAACGGCGGGCAAGCCTCGCGTTGGACCAACAGCGGCTCCGAGATCTTATATCACGCTCCGGACGGTTCGTTGGTGGCGGTGCGAGTAGAGCCGCGTGATGGCGGCCTGCTCATCGGAGAGACAAAAGAACTCTTCAACACCATGGTCCAGGCGACGGCGGCACATCTTTGGGATGTCTCGCCGGACGGCCAACGTTTGCTGACGATGGAGGCCATGTCGAGCGGTGGCCTGCCGAACATCGAGGTGGTCGTGAACTGGCCCGAAATCGGGGGTGGATCATGATCGGCACTACGTTGGAACAGTACCGGGTGACAGCCGCCCTCGGTGAGGGCGGGATGGGCCAGGTGTGGCTCGCCGAGGACACCAAGCTCGGCCGCGAGGTGGCACTCAAGGTGCTGCCGGAGGAGTTCGCCAAAGACCCGGAGCGGATGGCAAGGTTTGAACGTGAGGCGAAGGTTTTGGCGTCGCTGAATCATCCGAATATTGCAACGCTGTACGGGTTGGAGTCCGTCGAATCGGGATCGGAAGAGACGACCTTTCTCGCGATGGAGCTCGTGCAGGGAGAAGACCTCTCGGAGAGGATCAAGCGCGGGCCGGTCCCGATTGACGAAGCAGTTCCAATCGCGTTGCAGATTGCCGAGGCTCTCGAAGCGGCACACGAGCAGGGAATCGTGCACCGCGATCTGAAGCCAGCCAACATCAAGCTCCGGCCGGACGGAACGGTCAAGGTGCTCGACTTTGGGCTGGCGAAGGCGTGGGACGCGGACACCGAGAACTCGAACGTGTCCATGTCGCCGACCTTGACCGCGCACGCAACCGCAGCAGGGGTGATCATCGGCACGGCGGCATACATGTCACCCGAACAGGCGGCGGGCATTGCTGCTGATCGCCGGGCGGACATCTGGGCCTTCGGCGTCGTGCTGTGGGAGATGCTCACTGGCAACAAGCTCTTCGAGGGAGAGACGGTCTCGCATGTGCTGGCCTCGGTGCTCAAGGATGAGATTGACCTCGAAGCGCTGCCGGACGACACTCCATCCCGGCTGCGAGAGCTCATCAGCCGGTGTCTGCGGAAAAAGCCGAAGCAACGGTTGCAGGCGATCGGCGACGCGCGCATCGTGCTCGAGGAACCTCTTGGCGACCAGGAGCGGGTTGCTGCCGGGTCCGATCTCGCCACTCCATCGACCCCATCTCGGATGATCTCGCGGTTGGGTTGGGTCGCAGCCGTACTCGGTCTCGGTGCGGCGGCTTTCCTGTTGTGGCTGCAAATTGGTGGCAAGCCCGACCGTGTCTACCAAACCTCGATTCCGCCGCCGCAAGACACGACGTTTCACCTCGCGGCAATCGGTCCGGGCGCGGCCACGCTTTCACCGGATGGCACCAGGCTCGTCTTCTCGGCCCGCGACCACGATGGAGCCGTGAGGCTGTACCTTCGCGCGCTCGACCAGCCGGAGGCGCACGTGATGTCGGGCACCGAAGGCGCCCAGTTCCCCTTCTGGTCGCCGGATTCTCGTTGGATTGCGTTCTTCACCCAACAAGATGGCACGCTGAAGAAGGTCGATGCTTCCGGCGGCCCGCCGATCACCATCTGCGAGGCGCAGAACGGCAAGGGCGGTTCGTGGGGAGCCAACGGTACGATCGTTTTCGCGCCCAACTCCGGCACCGCGCTGCAGAAGGTGTCGTCCGCGGGTGGCGAAGCGCAGGACATCACCGAAGTTGACCGCAACCGACACAACTCCCACCGTCACCCTCGCTTTTTGCCCGATGGAATCCATTTTCTGTATCTGGCTCGGGGCCTGAACTTCACGGAAAGCGCTGTCATGGTTGGCTCGCTCGACGGCGGAGCCAATAGAGAGCTCATGCGCAGCGGTGTGCAGGCCGAGTACGCCGCAGGCCACATTTTCTTCGCTCGCAATCAGACGTTGATGGTCCAGCCTTTCGACGCCGACACACTCGAGCTCGCGGGGGAAGCCAAACCGGTGGCCGAAGAGGCGTTGACCATCCCGGCCGCCGCGTTCGGGGCCTACTCGGTGTCGCCGGCAGGTCTCCTGAGCTACCACGCGGGCGCAATCGAGGCCGAGGTGGCGCCGATGTGGCACGATCGCACGGGGCGCGAGATTGAACAGCTTGGAGAGTTGGCGGCGTACAACACGGTCGCGCTCGCGCCGGACGACAAGAGCGCTGCATTCACGATCACGCCGGAGACCAGCGGTGCCATCGACATCTGGATCTATGATCTGGTCCGCGATCTCAAAACCCGTTTCACATTCGACGAAGCAACCGATTACCTCCCGATTTGGGCGCCCGACGGACAGAGCATCGCGTTCGGCTCGGATCGCAGCGGTATCCAGAAAATCTACCGGAAGGGTGTCGGTGGTGTGCAGGAAGCCGAAGTCATGGTGGAGGCTGACAGTGACCTCACTCCGAGGGGTTGGTCTCCGGATGGGCATTGGCTGGTTTATGAGAAATATGACGAGGAGACCAACTCGGACATCTGGGCCGTGCCGACAGAAGGCGATGGAGAGCCTCGGCGGCTACTGGCGAAACGTGGAGTTGACGTTGCCGGGGGTATCTCTCCCGACGGTCGCTGGCTGTCGTACTTCTCCGATGAGTCGGGACGCTTCGAGGTCTACGTGACCCCGTTTCCGGATGCCGGCCGCCGGTGGCAGGCCTCCACCGACAGCGGATTGTTCCCGTTTTGGTGTGATGACGGCCGGCAGCTCGTCTACCAACGGATCGACGGCCGGCTGATGTCGGTGGAGGTCGAGCTCGGAGACGACACGGTGCGGTTCGGCGTCACGACAGAGCTGTTCGATATCGCTCCGCCGGACGCTCTCGGGCCCGCCTTTGCTCCCTCGAATGATGGTGATCGGATTCTGGTCGTTCCGAAGGGCGAGACTTCCGGCCCGACGCTTCTGAACCTGATCGTCGGATGGCCGCAAATCTTGGAGGAAAAATGATGGAGAGATCCGAAGTCGATCAGCGATGCATCGACCTCTACGACGAGTTCACCCACGGCACGATGAGCCGGCGCCAGTTCATGGAACGGCTGGCAAAGCTCGCCGGAGGTGCGACTGCGGCAGCGGCCCTGGTACCCGTCCTGCAGAACAACTATGCCGAGGCCGGGATCGTGCCCGAGGACGACCAGCGTCTGGTGACCGAGACTCTGACCTATGAGGCCGACGGCACCACGATGACGGGCTACCTGGCGCGGTTGAAGGGCGGTGAGAAACGCTCGGCGGTGATCGTCATCCACGAGAACCGCGGTCTCAACCCGCACATCAAGGATGTGGCTCGGCGGATGGCTCTGGAGGGATTCCTCGCATTCGCGCCAGATGCGTTGGCACCGGTAGGTGGCACGCCTGCCGACGAGGACAGAGCACGCGAGATGATCTACGAATTGGACCCGGACGCGACGCTTGCCCGATTGGCGGCTGCGGTGCCCTTTCTCGCCGCCCACCCGTTGTGCACCGGCAAGGTGGCCGTGGTCGGCTTCTGCTGGGGTGGCGGCATGGCCAACCGGCTGGCCGCCGCCGGGACGTCGCTCGACGCTTCAGTGCCCTACTACGGACGCCAACTTCCGGCCGACGAGGTACCGATGATCTCTGCGCCGCTGTGCCTCCAGTACGCGGGTCTGGACACACGCATCAACGCCGGGATCGACGATTACGTGGCGGCGCTGCAGGCAAACGGTAAGATCTTCGAGATCCACATCTACGAAGGCGTCAACCACGCCTTCAACAACGACACGAATGAAGCTCGCTACGACAACGAAGCGGCGGATCTCGCATGGGGCCGCACGGTCGAGTTCCTGAAGAGGTATCTGGCGAAATGAACCTGGCTGCGGGAACGATCCTCGGGAACTACCGCATCACAGGCGAGCTCGGTGCCGGCGGCATGGGCGAGGTGTGGCTCGCCGAGGACACCAAGCTCGGGCGCGAGTTGGCGCTCAAAGTTTTGCCGGACGAATTCGCGAAAGACGCCGAGAGGATGGCAAGGTTCGAGCGGGAAGCGAAAGTATTGGCATCGCTGAATCATCCGAATATTGCGACGCTGTACGGGTTGGAAACTGTATCGAGTACGGACGCCGGGGAAACGACCTTCCTCGCAATGGAGCTGGTAGAGGGGGAGGATCTTTCGGAGCGGATCGAGCGGGGCCCGATTCCGATTGACGAGGCGATCCCGATTGTGGCGCAGATTGCCGAGGCGCTGGAGGCGGCGCACGAGCAGGGTATCGTCCATCGCGACCTCAAGCCGGCAAACATCAAGCTGCGGTCTGATGGCACGGTCAAGGTGCTCGACTTCGGGCTGGCCAAGGCGTGGGAGGACAAAGGAGCAGACTCGAGCCTCTCGATGTCACCGACCCTGACCGCACACGCGACCGCCGCCGGGGTCATTCTCGGCACCGCTGCCTATATGTCCCCCGAACAGGCGAGGGGGAAGAAGGTCGATCGCCGAACCGACATCTGGTCCTTCGGGGTTGTCCTATGGGAGATGCTGACTGGCCACAAGCTGTTCGAGGGAGAGACCGTGTCGGATGTACTCGCAGCAGTACTGACCCGGGATTACGATCTCGATGCGCTGCCAGCGAACACGACGTTGCCGGTCAAGCGGCTCCTGTCGAGGTGTTTGACTCGGGACCCCAAAACACGGTTGCAGTGGATCGGCGATGCCCGGCTCGACCTGATCGACGGGGCGAGTGAAGAGACCATCCTTGGTAAGGCGGCCACCACCGAAACGCACGGTCGTAACCTTCCATGGCTCGCAGCGGCTGTGCTCGCGGTCGTGGCCGTCGTGGCAACGGTGGTTGCCCTGAGGAACCCTGCCCCCACGGAGCGAAGTTTTCGCTTCTCGATTTCGCCCCCGGAAGGTTCGCTGTTCCATCTCGACGGGCTCGGTCCAGGTCCCGTTGCCCTGTCGCCTGACGGAGATCGAATGGCGTTTTCTCTCCGCAACGAAGCTGATGTCGTTCGCGTGTGCGTCCGCCGCCTCGACACGCTGGACATCCAATGCCTGGAGGGTACCGAAGGAGCGCAGTATCCCTTCTGGTCGCCCGACGGAACGATGGTCGGCTTTTTTACCCGCAACGATGCGACCCTCAAGATCATCCCGGTGGACGGCGGAACGGCGAAAGCATTGGCGTCCTCGCGCAACGGCAAGGGCGGGACGTGGAATTCAGATGGCGTGATCGTGTACACGCCGGATTCCAACACACCGCTGTTTGCAGTCTCCGCCGAAGGGGGCGAACCGTGGCAGCTGACCACCCTTGATGACGAACGTGGCGACAACTCGCACCGCCACCCATTCTTTCTTCCCGACGGACGCCGCTTTCTCTACATGGCCAGGAGCGTTCACGGCAGTGACGCCAACATGGTGATGGCGGGCTCCCTCGACGGAAAGATCGACGAGGAGATCGTGCAGTCGCCGGCGGCCGCCGAGTATGTGGCCGGCCACCTGTTGTATCTCCGTGACTCGGATCTGATGGCGAAACCGTTCAATGACGAAAAGCTCGCTCTTTCGGGTGACGAGACCAAACTCGCCGATGATCTCCTCATCATCACCGGGGCGGCGCGTGGGGTGTTCAGCGCGAGCGGGAGAATCCTTGCCTTTCAGCGGGGCAAGGCCGAGACCCTCAGTGAGCTGGAGTGGTTGGATCGCAACGGCCACCGCGTCGGCGTGCTTGGGGACGTGGCGTCCTATTACTCGTTGGCCATTTCACCGGACGGCTCCAGAGTCGCGGTCCCGGTGACCGACACGACCACCGGGACCCACGAGCTCTGGATCTACGACGTCGAACGCGATTTGAGGTCGCGGGTCACGTTCGACCCGGGTGAGGACTTGGCTCCGATGTGGTCGCCCGACGGCAGTCGGGTCTACTTCACCTCGAACCGCGACGGATCGTTGAAAGTTTACCGCCTCACCCTCCGCGAGTCCGAGGCGCCAGAACTCGTGTACGGCAGTGAGCGGTCGGTGTTCGCGAGCGCGATCTCACCAGACGGCCAACGCCTGCTGCTCGTTACAAAGGGCGAAAACACCGCCAACGATCTCCTGATCTTCGACCTCGAACGAGGTGGCGAGCCCGGGATCTTCCGGGCTACGCAGTTCGACGAGGAACACGCAGTGTTTTCTCCGGGCGGCCGCTGGGTCGCCTACTCGTCGAACGAATCGGGTCGGCCCGAGATCTACGTCACCACATCCTCGGGACATGGACGCCCTCGTCAGCTCTCCACCGATGGTGGGATCTGGCCGAAGTGGATCGCTGCGACCTCTGAGATCGTGTACCAAGATGGCGAGGGCCGGATCGTTACCGTCCATGTCAGAACCGACGAGGAGGCGATCGAGATCGGGGCGCCGACCATCCTATTCGACGGTTTTGCTGGCACCAAGTTGTATCAGGTATTTGACGTCGCACCCGACGGATCCAGGATCCTTCATCGCGCGTTTTTCGAAGAGGAGCTTCCTGATCCGCCCACGGTGGTCGTCAATTGGTTGCCCGACGGAGAGCAAGGTTGATTGGGACGACGCTCGCGCACTATCGCATCACTGCGGCGCTCGGCGCCGGCGGGATGGGCGAAGTGTGGCGAGCGACCGACGAAAAGCTCGGGCGCGAGGTGGCGCTCAAGCTGTTGCCGGCCGATTTCGCCAGTGACCCGGAACGCCTTGCCCGGTTCGAACGCGAGGCGAAGGTCCTGGCGAGCTTGAATCATGCGAACATCGCGCACCTTTACGGGCTCGAGACCGTTCGGTCGGGCGCGGACTCGGACGCGAGTCAAACAACGTTCCTTGTCATGGAACTTGTCGAGGGGGAAGACCTGTCGGCGTGGATCGCTCGGGGAGCGATCCCGATCGACGAAGCGATCCCCATCGCACAACAGATTGCCGAGGCCCTGGAAGCGGCGCACGAGGCGGGCATCATCCACCGCGACCTCAAACCCGCCAACATCAAGCTCGCCGAGGACGGCACGGTGAAAGTCCTCGACTTCGGGCTCGCCAAGACGTGGGAGAGCGAGACCGGTGACGCAAGCTTGTCGCTGTCTCCGACCATGACCGCCCACGCCACCGCCGCCGGGCTCATTCTCGGCACCGCCGCCTACATGTCGCCGGACCAGGCGCGAGGTAAACAGGTCGATCGCCGAGCTGACATCTGGGCCTTCGGGGTCGTCCTGTGGGAGATGCTGACCGGTCGCAAGCTCTTCGAAGGCGACACCGTGTCCGATGTGTTGGCGTCGGTTCTCAAAGAATCTCCGGACCTCGAGGCCCTGCCGCACGACACACCTCCGGCCGTTCGCAGGTTGTTGGCAAGGTGTTTGGAGCGCGACCCCAGGGACAGATTGCAGTGGATCGGCGACGCGCGGCTCGAGTTCGCTGAGGCGGCGCTTGAACCATCGCCGATGTCTTCGACGGTTGTCCGCGGCGGGCAGCAGCGCTCACGCGGCTTCACATGGCTGCCATGGATTGTGGCTGCGGTCGCTCTCGCAGCCGCGGCGGTGTTCTGGCTGCGGCCATCGGTGCCGCCCGAGCTGCCGCTGACTCGGTTCACCCTTGGCCTCGATGGTGAGCGAACGCTGTCGTTCATTGATCAGCCGATCCTTGCTTTCTCTCCCGATGGTCGGGTGCTCGCTATGACCGCGACCGACCCCGAGGTGGCCCGCGACGTGATCATCCTTCGTCACCTCGACCACGACCAAGTGGTTCAGATCGAGGGCACCGAAGGCGCCGGAGAGATGTTCTTTTCGCCGGACGGCGGCTCGGTTGGTTTTTTTGCCGAAGGCAAGCTGAAACGGGCGTCGATTTTTGGCGGCTCGGTAGTCAGTGTTGCTGACGCTCCAAACCCGCGCGGCGGAGTCTGGCTTTCGGACGGCACGATTGTCTTTTCTCCGGAATACGCTAGCGGTCTGTGGCGAGTCGCCGATACCGGCGGCGCGGCCGAGGTTCTGCTCGAGGTTGACGCGGAGCGCGGTGAGCGGACCTTTCGCTTTCCCGACGCGACCGCCGACGGCGAGATCGTCCTCTTTACCGTCGGCTCCATCGACAGCCCTAACAATTACGATGACGCCGGCATCGACGCCTGCTCGCTCAAGACCGGCGCCCGCCGAAGGGTGATCGAGCGCGCCAACATGGCCCGATTTACGGCCCGCGACCGCATTGTATTCGCCCGTGCAGGTGATTTATATGCCGTCGACTTTGATCCCGATCGCTTGGAGATCGTGGGCGAGCCAGTGCCGGTCATCGAGGACGTCGGTGGCGATCCCTCGAGCGGCGCCGGTTACTTCGCTATCGCCGCACACGGCAATATCGCCTGGGTCGCCGGTGCAGTAACGGCAGCGGACGTTTTGCTGACCACCGTCGATGCAACTGGCGCTACCGAGCGCATCCCACTTTCCCCGCGCGGCTTCTACCAACCGAGGTTTTCACCCGACGGCAGCCGTCTGGCATTTACCGTTGGGGAAGGCTACTCCGGGGTCCGCGGCGACGTGTGGGTCTATTCGTTCGCGTCTCAAGGAGTCAGCAGGTTGACGTTCGACAACAACGAACTCTATCCCCTGTGGACGCCCGACGGCAGTCGAATCGCGTACTTGAACTACGCAAACAATGCGGAGATCTTTGCCAAAGCCGCGGACGGTAGTGGCGCCGAGCAGAGGCTGACCCCAGAGGATACGACCGCCATCTTCCCAGAGTCCTTTTCGCCAGATGGCCGTACGCTCGCCTACACCCGCGTCGGACAGACAGCCGATATCTACCTCATCACCGAGGGCGAAGATGCGCGGCTCTTCGAGAAACAGGCAAGCTGCCCGACCATTTCACCGGACGGCAGGTGGATCGCCTACGCCTCGCCGGGATCGGGAACGACCTCGATTTATGTGCGACCGGTGGAGGGTGAGGGTAAGTGGCAGGTTTCACCGGGCCTCGGCGGCTACCCGCGCTGGTCCGGTGACGGGCAGCGCCTCTTCTACATTGACATCGGTTCGGCCAAACGTCCGCTCATGGCAGTCGATGTGTGGGCCGGAGACTCATTTAGCGCGGGACCCCCTGAGGTCGTGTTGGAAAGTCTCAGCGGCGCTTTTGTGACCTCGACCGCGCCGGCGGTGAACTGGGATGTGGCGCCCTCGGGAGACCGTTTCGTCTTTGTCGAGTTCGAACGCCGCAGCCAGGCGGCCGCACAGGTCGAGATCGCCCTCAACTGGGAGCAGAACTTGGATCTGCGTCTCCAATGATCGGCACCACCCTCGCCCACTACCGCATCACCGGCGAGCTCGGCGCCGGCGGGATGGGGGAGGTGTGGCGTGCCGAAGACACCAAGCTCGGCCGAGCGGTGGCGCTCAAGGTGCTGTCCAAGGAATTCGCGACAGACCCACAACGCTTCGATCGTTTCCAGCGCGAGGCGCGGGCCGTAGCATCCCTGAGCCACCCGCACATCGTCACCATCTACTCGGTCGAAGAGACAGAAGACATCCACTTTTTGACCATGGAGCTGATCGAGGGTCGCAGCCTCGACAAGCTGATATCAGAGGGCGGACTTGATCTCGAGAGCTTCTTCGACTTCGCCACTCCGCTGGCAGAAGCGATCTCGGCCGCCCACGACAAGAGTGTGATCCACCGTGACCTCAAACCCTCGAACGTGATGGTCGACGGCGACGGGCGGGTCAAGGTGCTGGACTTCGGGCTTGCCAAGCTGCAACAGGGAAATGATGTTTCCGACTCGACCGAGCTCCCGACCGAGGCGCTGACCGGGGTCGGGATGGTGGTGGGGACGGTGCCCTACATGTCGCCGGAGCAGATCGAGGGCAAGATCGTTGATCACCGTTCCGACGTGTTCTCGCTCGGGGTGCTGCTGTACGAAATGGCGACCGGGGAGAGGCCCTTTGTTGGTGAAAGCCAGCCGGCCCTGATGTCGGCGATCCTAAGGGACGCGCCGCCATCCGTCGCAGAGGTGCGAACCGATCTGCCGCGACACCTTGGGCGGATCATCGGCCGCTGCCTCGAGAAGGATCGCCGCGACCGCTATCAGACGGCTCGTGACATCTTCAACGAACTCAGAGCGCTGCGGCGGGAGTCATCGGCGACCGCTCAACCGGTGGTTTCGTCTCCCCGCATCGCGAGCGCGTCATCGCCGACCGTACGGTCGTCATCAGACGTCAGTGCGTCCGTGTCGACGCGGCACGATGAAGGCTTCTGGATCGCGGTCTTGCCATTTCAGTATCGGTCGGGAGATGCCTCCGTTGAAGCTCTGGTCGGGGGACTGACAGAAGACATCATTACCGGCATGTCGCGTTTCTCTTACCTGCGGGTGATCTCGCGCTCGTCGACGTCGAGGTTTGCGACTCACGCGCAGGACGTGCGCGAGATCGGCGAAGAGCTCAGCGCACGATACATCATGGAGGGCAGCGTCCGTCAGGCAGGAGCGGTGCTGCGGTTCGCGGTCCAGCTGGTGGATGCCGAGTCGGGGGCCCATCTGTGGGCCGAGACCTACAACCGCCCCTTCAGCCCGGAAACTATCTTCGAGCTGCAGGACGACCTCGTCCCACGGATCGTCTCTACCTGTGCGGACCACTTCGGAGTGCTCGCGCAGGCGATCAGCGAGGCGGTCCGGGGAAAGCCAGTTGCCGAGCTGACGCCCTACGAGGCGCTCATGCGCGGTTTCGGATATCACTTCCGGCTGACTCCCGAAGAACATGCGGTGGCGCGTGACGCGTTGGAGCAGGCGGTCGAGCAGGCGCCGAGAAACGCCGACTGTTGGGCTATGCTGGCCTGGGTTTTTTCGCACGAGTTTGCGCACGACTTCAATCCCAGGCCAGATTCGCTGGACCGAGCGCTCGAGGCCGCCCGACGCGCCGTGGACATCGCGCCGTCGAATCACCTCGCGCAGCAGGTTCTGGCGGTCGTTCTGTTTTTCCGAAAGGAGACTGCAGGATGTCTGAGTGCCGCCGAGCGCTCGATGGCGCTCAACCCGCTCGACGGCAGCAACGAGGCCTTTTTTCTCATCACTTTTTTGGGCGAATGGGAGCGAGGTTGCGCCCTGATCCGCTCCGCGATGGAGCTCAACCCCCACCATCCCGGCTGGTACAGGGCGCCTCTTGGGGTCAACGAATACCGCAAGGAGAACTACCAAGCCGCAGTCGACGAGGCAGTCAAGGCCAACTCCCCCGACGTCTTTTGGATACACTTGATTCTCGCCGCGGCTCGCGGCCAGCTGGGTGAGCGCGAGGACGCTCGTGAAGCTCTCGATGCCCTGTTGAACCAGAAACCGGAATTCGCTCGGTCAGGTCGGGGGCTTCTCGGAAAGTGGTTCCAACCAGATCTGGTCGAACGTCTCATGGATGGGCTCCACAAGGCTGGGCTCGAGCTCAGCTCGCGGGGCGAGGCGCCCGGGCCGGCTTCTTCCAGTAACCGCGCGCAGTCACAACCGGCGCTGCCCGTGGCCTCCGCTCGCGACTCTGCAGCAGTTACGATCGCCGTGCTGCCGTTCTCCGACATGAGCCCCGCTGGGGACCAGGATTACTTCTGTGAAGGCATGGCCGAGGAGATCATGAACGCTCTGGTCCACGTGGACGGGATCCGGGTGGCCTCCCGCACGTCGGCCTTCAGGGCAGTGGAAGGGGGTGGCGATCTGCAGGCGATCGGTCGCATCCTGAATGTCGGCCAGGTGCTCGAAGGCAGCGTGCGAATGGCAGGCAATCGAATGCGCGTGACTGCCCAGCTGACCGAAGTCGAGAATGGCTATCAGCTGTGGTCGGAGCGTTATGACCGAGAGGCGGAAGATGTCTTTGCGGTCCAGGACGAAATCGCCGCCGGAGTTGTCGAGGCGGTGACGTCACGGCTGACCCCAGGTGAGCGAACGGTCCGCGAGCGGGCGCAGGTCGGGAACCTCGCGGCCTACCGCCATTACCTCAAGGCGCGTCACTTCCGCTACTCCAAGAACGATCACGCGAGCGCCTTGAAGTCATACGAACAGGCCCTCGCCCTCGATCCATCGCATGGCCCTTCGTGGGTTGGCAAGGCCGAGGTCACCGTCCTTGCCGCCGTCTACAGCCTGATCCCGATCCGCGAGGGCTATCGGGCGGCCAAGGACGCACTCGCAACCGCTTTGGATCTCCAGGGCGAATCTCCAGATGGGTCCTACGTGGAGGGGATGATCGCGTTCTGCGAGGCGAGGTGGCGTGAGGCGGAGGAAGCGTTGCGGAGGGCGATCGAACTGCGGCCGACCTTCGTCCAGGCCCACTGTTGGCTCGGTTTCCTTCTCGGTGTTCATCAACGTCGGAAAGAAGCCGAGAGCGTCTTCGCGACGGCGTGTGAGCTCGATCCATTGGCCGCCTATCCGTATGGCATGACTGCATGTGGCCGGCTCGCAATGGCCAGGCCGCAAGAGGCCATCGACCCCACTGCACAGGCGATGACTTTCGAGCGCGAAAATACACTTGCCCTCTGGTCGTCGGGCATCGCCAAGGTGGCGACGGGCGCCTTCAGCGAGGGGATCGATGCGCTTGAGGCGGCGGTGCGGCTTTCACGAAGGGGAGGATTCATTCTCGGAGTTCTGGGTTGGGCTCTGGCGGTGGCCGGCCGGAGCGAAAAAGCACACGCCATCCTCGACGAGTTGAATTCACGAACTGAACCGGCGCCGACCGTCGTGCCGGAAGCCTGGATTCGTGCCGCCCTCGGCGATATCGAAGGTGCATGGGACGTCCTCGACCGCGCCGAGCGGGAGTCTCAGGCCATCCTCTACTTCGCCGGGATGGCGCCCTTCGATCCGCTGCGCGCCGATGCGAGATTCGCGGCGCTCCTCGCGCGCCTCGGCCTACCGCACTCGACGGGCGGGACTCGATGACCGATCCACCGAGTGGTGTCCACCGGCGAGTCAAACCGCTGAAGGCGATCCCGATCGACGATCTGGCGGAGGCCGCCGTTGCGGTCGGCGGCGTGCGACGGAGTGAGCTCGAGAGCGGTGATCGGGTGATCGTTTCGACCAAAAACTCGGTCTACTCGCTGGTTGTTCGCGGAGACGGTTTGTTCGACATCAGTGGGGGCTGGTTCGAACGCGAAGGAACGGGCCCGGATTCGATCGAAGTTCTCGGTTGCACCGCCGGCGGGCACGCGCTCTTCAGCGACCATATCGCGGCGCCCGGATTGTTCATGGAATTTGCCGACGGGTTGCGAACCACTCGAATCAGGACCGTTCGACTGATTTCCGCCGCTCAGGGTTTCAATGACCCGATCGAAACTGACTGAAAGGGAATGGAACGCGCATCTGGTTGGGTTTTTGAAAGAGAGAACCCATATTGGTTGGTGATGAGATCCTAGCGGTTCGTTGATCGCCCCCGGCGAATAGGGAGGGATGCTATGTTCATGCGGTTCGTCAACCTGAGAGCCAGGGAGGGAAGGCAGCGGGACCTCGCTCGATTCTATGAAGAGCGAGTGATTCCTGCTCTCCAGGAATCCGGGGGTTGTCTTTATGCAAGCCTGCTTCAACCTGCGGGGGACGACCGGGAGTTCGTATCTCTGACCATTTGGCGTTCCAGCGAAAAAGCCGAAGCCTACGAGAATAGCGGCCTTTACGATGAACTGCTCGATGAGAGCGATGATTTCATGGCGGAGGTTTCCGAAGGGCGTGTCCAATCCTCAGGCGAGTCGTCCGGCGCGTTCCCCGCATTGATCGATCCCCCAATCGAAACCTATCCGGTTGAAGTGGCGGCGGTTGGAGAGGTTGTGGATGCGGTGGGCCCACATCAGTTCTTCGTCAGGGTTGTGTCTGCGCGGATCGATGCGGGTCGGTTCGACGAATTGAAGCAACGGTATGACGAAGAGGTCAAACCGGCGTTGATGGCGACCAAGGGTTGCCGGGCGGTTTTCCTCGTCGAGAACGTCAAACGGCAATCGCGAGCCCTGTCGGTGACCGTGTGGGACAGCGAGGAGGACGCTATCCGCCACGAGCTGAGTGGAGCATTCGACGAGATGGTTTCGAAAGTCAGCGAGTACTTTTCCGGCCTCTATCAATGGAAGCTGTCGTTGTCGCCATCCGAGACCGGTGACACCGTGAAGGGAAAGCACCTCGACGTGCGTAGATTCCAGGTCGTCACCGGGAAGCGGTTCGAGGATTGATGGGGGCGGCTTTTCGGGCGAGGGTCTGATCTGGGTCGTCATTTCTGGAGGATTGAGTTACAATCTCAGAAGTTTTCCTGGTCGCTGACGGACGAGGACGCGAGTGGGATTTGTGCTGAACGTCAGAAGAAAGCTGGAATCTTACGATTATTGAAACTGTCTCGCGTGTGTGCAGTATCATCTGACGAGAGGCAATCGAGCGGAAACCAGAATGGCCGGGAGCTTGGTGAGTGAGCTCGCGGGGTCAGGAGTTGAAGTTGATGACCGAGGACACTCCCCGGTGCGAATTTCACTCGGACAGTTTGCTGGTCCGGGTTCAAAAGGAACTACCCGGATCGACGACCGCGATCCCGCCGGTGGTTGAGCAGATCATGGAGGTCGTGCGCGAACAGGGCTGCGCCGATCACGCCGAGTTCGAGATCGAGATTTCACTGTATGAAGCTCTTGCCAATGCGGTAGAGCACGGCTGCGGGCACGATCCCGACAAGAAGGTCGAGGTGGTCGTCGCCTGTGAAGAACACCAAGGCATGATCATCATCGTGCGGGATCCCGGGGAGGGCTTCGAGCCGGAGTCCGTACCTAGTCCGGTAGTTGGCAAGAACCTCTATGCCGACAGCGGGCGAGGCATTTTTCTCATCAACCAGCTCATGGACGAAGTGCACTTCAAGAAGAACGGCACCGAAATTTGGATGATTAAGGGGCCGCAGAACCCATCTGAGTAGCCCATTTCGAAGCAACCGTGGAGCCGGCGTTCAGAGTCGCCCCGGGTTAAGATCAACGAATGAAATCACCGCGGATTTGGGTTGGTGTCGGTTTCGCGTTCCTGTTGGTCTCATGCGCGTCGAACGGGGGTTCACCGGACGGGTGGTCGAGAACCTACCTCGCAACTCTTGACCGGGTATTCGACACTGCGATCGATGTGCTGGAAGAAGAGGACTACCTGGTGGATGCCGACCGTCAGAAGGGACGCATATCCGCCGAGCCATCAACCCGCAAGGGGAGCGGTTTCGCAGCGCTCGATGTGAGAATCACGCAAACGAACGCCCGTGTCCGGGTGGACGTGCTCGCGCGGACCGGTGCGGCGTATATGACCATGACGTCGAGACCGGACGAAGCCGCGGTGCTCGAGTTCTTCCACGAACTCGAGCAGAGATTGCGGGTCCCCGGCGGCTGAACAGGCGTATACTCCCACCTCGGTGAGGAGGTCGACCGACCACTCCCGAGATGGAGGACCCATGAAAACCACCCATTTCATTCTGGCGGTAATTTGCTTTCTGTTGATGGTGGCCTGCACACCGGCAGGCCCTGTTGCACCGGTCGCCGAGAAAAAGCCCCACGAGCTCGAGACGCACGGGGATGTACGGATCGACGATTACTACTGGCTGCGAGAGCGGGAGAATCCGGAGGTGCTCGCGTATCTGGAGGCCGAAAACGCCTACACAGAGGCCATGATGGCGAAATCCGAGGGTCTGCGACATGAGCTCTTCGAAGAGCTCAAGAACCGCATCCAGCCGGACGACTCGACGGTGCCTGCGCTCGACAATGGATACTACTACTACAGGCGCTACGAGGAGGGTCAGGAATACCCCGTCTACTGCCGTCGAAAAGGATCGATCGACGCGGCGGAGGAAGTTGTGCTCGACGTCAATCAGGTTGCGGACGGACATGACTTCTGTTCGGTGCGCGGCGTATCGGTGAGTCCGGACAGCCGGCTCATGGCGTGGGCGATCGACACCGTCGGCCGACGCAAGTACACGATCAACATCACCGATCTCGAGACCGGCGAAGCCCTGGACGATGTGATTCCGGAGGTCACCGGTGGCCTCGCGTGGGCGAATGACAACACCACGATGTTCTACGCCAAGCAGGACCCGGAAACCCTGCGCTCCTTTCAGGTATATCGGCATGTGCTCGGTACGGAACCCTCGCAGGATGTCTTGATCTACGAAGAATCCGACCCGACATTCAGCGTCGGATTGTGGAAGACACGCTCCGACAGATTCATCGTCGTCCACTCCGAGCAGACGATGGCGTCCGAGGTTCGGTTTCTCGACGCGGATAACCCGATGGGCGACCTTCGTCTCATCGCACCGCGGCAACGCGGCGTCGAGTACAGCGTCAACCATGCCGGGGACCGATTCATTATCCGAACGAATCTCGATGCCGAGAACTTTCGTCTCATGGCGGCTCCCGTATCGAACCCGGGGAGATCGCAGTGGAGTGACCTGATTCCTGGGCGGGAGGACGTGTTCCTCCAGGGTGTGGACGTCTTCGCCGATCACATGGTGGTGACCGAAAGGCGGGATGGTCTGCGTCACCTGAGAGTGATTCCGTGGGGCGGCGGCGAGGAGTACGAGATCGAGTTCGACGACCCGGCCTACGTGACCTGGGTGGATGAAAACCCGCAGTTCGAGACTGGCGTGCTTCGCTACGGCTACAGCTCTCCCAACACCCCGGAGACCATCTACGACCTCGACCTCGAGACCCACGAACGCACGATGATGAAACAGGAGACGATCCTTGGCGGGTTCGACTCTACGAACTACACCGTCGAGCGGCTCATGGCGCCTGCGCGTGACGGCGTGGAGGTGCCGATTTCCCTCGTCCGCCTCAATGACCTCGAGCTCGATGGCTCCAACCCGATGCTGCTCTACGGCTACGGTTCCTACGGTTACAGCATGGACCCGCGGTTCCGGCCCGACGTGGTGAGCCTGCTCGATCGCGGGTTTGTATTCGCCATTGCCCACGTCCGTGGTGGACAGGAGATGGGCCGCTGGTGGTACGAGGACGGGAAGCTACTGAACAAGAAGAACACCTTCACCGATTTCATCGATTGCGGCCGCTACCTCGTCGATCAGGGTTATACCTCACCGGACCGGCTCTTCGCACGCGGCGGGAGTGCCGGCGGGTTGCTGATGGGTGCGGTCTCGAATATGGCGCCCGACCTCTTCGCCGGCATCATCGCCAATGTTCCTTGGGTGGACGTGGTGACGACCATGCTCGACCACGACATTCCGCTGACGACGGCGGAGTTCGACGAATGGGGCAACCCCGAAGATCTCGAATATTACGACTACATGTTGTCCTATTCTCCCTACGACAACGTCGAGGCCAAGGACTATCCGGCGCTTCTGGTGACGACCGCTCTCGAGGACTCGCAGGTTCAGTACTTCGAGCCCGCCAAATGGGTGGCGAAGCTGCGCACCATGAAGACCGACGACAATCCATTGCTCTTCACCTGTGAGATGTCCGCTGCGGGCCACGGCGGCGTCAGCGGACGATACAAGCGGTACGAGGAGACGGCTCTGGAGTACGCGTTCATGCTCGAGGTTCTCAACGGAAACCTATAGGACTTGTAGGGTTGAGTGATGAGTTTTGAGTGTTGAGTTTTCCCCCATCCACCCCTGAGAACCGGGGATGACGGACGGAATTCAAAACTCAAAACTCAAAACTCAAAACTGTGCTGGACCAGAAATCCCCGCGGCGCGAACCGCGGGATCTTTTCTTGGAGTCACGAGGAGGTTTATTCCTTGATCAGCATTTCCTCCATCTGTTTGACGGTCGTCCTGAAGCTATCCATGACCGCCCGAATCACATTCGGGTCGTTCATATCGACGCCGGCACGTTTGACGGCGTCCATCGGGTAGACGCTACCGCCAAGTTTGAGAGCTTCGAGGTAGTCGTGGACCGCGGTCTTGTCACCGGCGCGGAATCTCCCGGCGATCGCCTCACCGGCGGCGAAACTGGTGGCGTACTTCCACACATAGTAGGTCCGATAGAAGTGCGGAATCCGTGCCCAGCCGCCTTTGAACTCGTCGTCGAGGGTCACGGTATCGCCGTAGTATTGAAGCCACAGATCACTCCAGGCTTTGCCGAGAGAGTCCTTGGTCAGGGGCTTGCCCTCCTCCGCCATCACGTGGGCCGCGTGCTCGAACTCGTGGAAGAAGATCTGGCGCAGGAAAGTCCCGACGATCGAGTTCATGCGCTGGTTGAGCAACGTAAGGCGTTCGGTCGGGTCGGTGGTGCGCGCGAGCATCCATTCAGAGAAAAGCGACTCCGAAGCTACCGATGCGACTTCGGCGACGAACAGGCTGTAACCCGCATCGTGATAGGGCTGGTTGGTGTTGGCAAGATAGCTATGGATCGAGTGGCCCATCTCGTGCACCAGGGTGGAAACATCTTCGAGCGTCCCGCCCCAATTGAGGAAGAGGTAGGGAACCGAGTTGTAGGTCCCCCAGGAGAATGCGCCGCCGCGTTTGCCCTCGCTCGGGTAGACGTCGATCCAGCGCTCCTTGCGGCCGCGCTCGGCGACAGCGGCGTACTCTTCGCCGAAGGTCTCCCTCCAGAACTCCATTGCCAGCGCCCAGCCTTCGTCGAAGGTGTATGTGGCTTCGCCCTCGGGCACCATGCTCACATAGAGGTCGTAGATATGAAAATCCTCGAGGCCGAGGACCTTGGTTCGCAGATCGATGTACTGATGGACCGCGTCGAGGTTGTCGTGCACGGTCGAGATCAGGGTTTCGACCACCGAACTCGGCACGTTGTCCCGATCGAGCACCATGTCGAGCGTGCTCGGGTAAAGGCGGTTTTTTGCCATCCACACGTCCTTCTGAACGAGTCCGTTGTATGTCCCCGAAAACGTGTTTCCGTACCTGTCGTACTCGCCGAACAGGGCCAACGCCGCGTCTCTCCGCACTCGTCGATTCTGATTCGACATGAAGGTGTAGAAGAGGCCCGGTATGGCCTTTTTCTCTTCGCCATTCTCGTCCTCGATGGTCGGCCATTCGATATCGGCGCTCGTCAGAAATTGGTAGGTATCGTTCGGTGAAGCCTGGAGAAGCGCCGAGGCGGCGAGTAGCTCTTCGATTTCCTGGGAGCGAGTGTGGGCCTTGGTGCGGAGGATGTTGTCCAGCACGTGATCATAGGTTTTGAGTCGCGGGTCCTCGAGGAAGGCCGCGATGGTGGCGTCAGGCAGCTGGACGATCTCGGGCTCGAAGAAGGCTACCGCTTGCCCGAATGCAGCGGCCAAGGCTTGCGCCCTGCCGACCAGCGCGTTGGCCTCGGCGTCGCGGGTATCCGTTCTCTGCGACTGTGCCGCGAAGACATAGATGTCCTCGAGAGTCTTCGAGGTGTTGTTCAGAAGCTGGGTCGCAGCGAACATCGCGTCGGCCGACTCGCCAAGCCGACCCTTGTAGGCTGCCAGTTCCGGGATCTCTGTCTCTACCTTGGAGTAGGCGGCTTCCCAGGCGTCGATGTCCGGAAAAATGTGCCCGAGGTCCCAACGGTACTGCTGCGGGATGTCCTCCCGGTTCTCGTAGAACAGCTTCTCCTCTCCCGAAGATGCGGCGCTGGAAACTGTTACCAGCGCAATGAGGATGAAGACTGTCGTTTTCACGTGAGTAATTGCCATGAGTGCCCCGTTTCCGGCTCGCTGGCGCGAGCCTCGAAATTCGCACGGCACTGTACTACGAACCGGAAGGGGAACGCATTTCGGATTTCGAATCGCGGGTTTTTCAGGAAATCAGCTGTTTTGGAGGGATGCGATGCGTTCCTGGCAGGTAAGGGTCGTGCAGGTCGCACAGCAGGGAAAAGCCGGGCTGAAAGTGTGCGCCTCGATCGGCGCGAGCACGAGGACCCCCGAGACTGATTTGAGTGGCTGCATCAGGCAACTGTCGTTGAGAGAGATGCCGATTGCTCGGGGCTCGAGGCGGGCGAAGAGTGCCCGCTGACCGGAGACGTGCCAACCGCAGTAGCCGGGGCTGTATGGCAGCACCGGCAGGTTCTCTCTTCCATCTACGGTGCGGAAATTTTCGCCTGCGATCTGCGCCAGGTGATCGGCCGCGAATGACGCGATCTGGTCGAGGATGTAGGCTTCGGCGAGCTCTCCGCCAACAAAGAGATCGGCAATGCGCTCCGAGATCTCTTCTCCCAGAGTCACGGCAAAGAGGGCCAACGAGACCGCGCCCTCGATCACGTACTCGAGAGGGGTGTCCTCGTCGTTGTGTCCTTCCCCTGGGTAGAGTCCCTCGAAATTCGGTTTCGAGATGGGCTGCCACATTCCGCGTGGCCGGGCGCGACGTGTGAACACCTCCCGCGATTGCTGGATGATCGATTGAACGGCGGCGGCGGCCGGCGAGTCGGCCCCTACCTCCAGGTGGCGAACCTGGGCGTCGACGGACTTCAGGAGATCGTCGGGGCTGGTTTCGAATATCGTACTCAGGGCGTCCTCCGGCCACTATTGTAAATGCCGCGCTATATTCTCTCTGGAGGTTTTTGCATGGACACACTGCAACTGATCAGTGAGGGGCTGCAGCGGGGCGAGCACGAAAACGTTGCCGAGCTCACTCGGAAAGCGATTGACGAGGGATTGCCGGCTACCCGGATACTCAACGATGGGCTGTTGGCCGGGATGGAGGTCGTGGGGCGGCGGTTCGGCGCGCACGAGATTTTCCTGCCGGAGGTCCTTCTCTCCGCGCGCGCGATGAACGCTGGAATCGAACCGTTGAAACCGCTTCTGATCGCGGAGGATGTGCCATCGCTGGGCAAGGTCGTCGTCGGTACCGTCAAAGGCGATCTCCACGACATCGGCAAAAACCTCGTTGGCATCATGCTCAAAGGTGCCGGTTACGAAGTGGTCGATATTGGCGCTGATGTGGCGCCCGAGGTCTTCGTCGACACGGCCGAGGCTGAAGGTGCCAATGTTGTCGGCCTGTCGGCCCTGCTCACAACGACCATGATGGGAATGAAAAATGTGGTCGAGATCGTGAAAGAGCGAGGCCTGCAGGACAAAATCAAGGTAATCGTGGGCGGCGCCCCCGTGTCGCAGGAGTTTGCAGATGAGATCGGGGCGGACGCCTACGGCTACGATGCCGGCAACGCGGTGGAGATCGTCAAGGGGCTGATGGCGTGACCACGGTTCTCGATCGCCTCGGATCGGGGGATGTCCTGTGCGGCGACGGGGCGTGGGGAACCCAACTGATGGCGCGCGGACTCGCGCCGGGCGAGTGTCCGGAGAGCATCATCCTCGAGAGCCCGGAGGTGCTGGCCGAGATCGCCAAGCTCTATCTTGACGCCGGAGCCGATCTCATCACCACCAATACCTTTGGCGGTTCACCTCTCAACCTCAGAGCTCACGGGCTCGAAGACCGCACCGAAGAGGTGAACCGGCGAGCTGTCGAGGTGCTCGCACAGGCCGTTGGCGAACGAGCGTACGTGTCAGCTTCCGTCGGTCCCACGGGAAAGATTCTCGCGCCGTACGGCGATACCGAACCGGAGATCGTAGCCGACGCATTCGGCAGTCAGATCGGAGCCCTGATCGCGGCCGGCGCGGACATTATCTGCATCGAAACCATGATCGATCTGCGCGAGGCCGAGCTTGCCGTGCGGGCGGCACGTGCCGTGTCGACGGATATTCCGGTGATTGCGACCATGACCTTTGAATCGACGCCGCGTGGCTTTTTCACGCCCATGGGGACGACTGTCGACCAGGCGTGTAGATCCCTGGTGGGCGCCGGTGCGGACATTGTCGGCTCGAACTGCGGCAACGGAATCGAGAAGATGGTCGAGATCGCGCGTGAGTTCACCAGCCACACATCAGTGCCGGTGATCATTCAGTCGAACGCCGGCCTGCCGGAAAACCGGGGTGGCGAGCTGGTCTATCCCGAATCACCCGAGTTCATGGCGGAGCGGGTCGGCAGTCTGGTGGAATTGGGTGTCAGGATCATCGGCGGGTGCTGCGGAACGACGCCGGAACACATTCGCGCTATCAGAGCTGCGATTGACCAATCGCAGCTCTGATATCGAGTTCAGAATTCTGAATTCGGAATTAGGGATGCCAGCCGCCCGACCCGAGATATTCAACCGAGTACCCGGGGGGAGGGAAGGGAATTCCTCATTCCTAACTCCTTATTCCCAATTCTGAAACTCAGTGCTCGTGCTTGCCCTCTTCGCCAAAGT
>JAJDNM010000039.1 GCA_022340665.1 Acidobacteriota bacterium
AGCAGGGCAGCAACCCCGAGGAGATGATCGGCGCCGCCCTCGCCGGATGTTTCTCTATGGCGCTGTCGGTCGGCCTCGAGAAGGCCGGAGCGGCGCCGAAGGCGATTCGAACCTCGGCCGAGGTCACGATGGAGAAGATGGAAGACGGCTTCGGCATCACCGCAATTCACCTCGATACCGAGGTCGAGGCCGAAGGCATCAGCGAGGAGGCTTTTCAGGAGACCGCCCAGGCGACAAAGTCCGCCTGCCCGGTTTCCAAGGCACTGGCCGCGGTCGAATCGATCAGCCTCGACGCCCGCCTCAGCTCGTAGGAGAGACGCCACGGTCTCGCGCCCGAACGCCTCTGTTCAGCTGCCGCCGGATTTGTCGGTCACGTCCATCGCGGCCTGGGCGTCCGCGGGCACTGGCCCCCTCGAAGAGGGTCTGCGCCGCCCGCGAGTGGTCGCGGAACGGGCCCCGGTTGCCCGTTTTCGATCCGGACCATGATGACGGTGTGCTCTCGGCGGCGAACTCACGGAGATGACGCGTGAGAGCGGTGAAGGCACGGATGTCGGGCTCGAGCGTATGACCCGCCCCCGTTTCCTGTGCCAGTCATAGGTCGAGGATCGAGGCTTTTTGGACCTCCTGGTGATGTGTAACTGAGGTGACGGATATCTGGGCCAGCTCGCCGGCCAGTCGAGTTTCTGAGTCCCTATAATGGCGTCAGAAGGTTTTTCACAAACGTGAAGATGTCATCGATGGCACCCACGAGCAGCCGTCCACGACGTGGCTGTCACATGTGACGAGGGGGCGACGACGAGGCACAATCATTCCGGCCGTCCGCCATTGGAGGACAACCATGGCACAGGGTGACGATCATTCTTCCACCGAGAGACAGTTGATCAGCAGGCGCGACCTGCTCGGCACCGCGGGAGGTGGTCTGATGATGGCGATGCTCGGCAACGTGTGGCCGGTTAAAGCCGCCGGGATCGACCGTCCATCGATTCGTTGGGGCATCGTCGGTACCGGCGCGATCGCCAACAGCATGGCGACGGTCATCAAGAAAGTGCCTTCCGGGGAGCTCACGGCGGTTTCGAGCCGGCGTATGGAGTCGGCCCGAGGATTTGCGTCCAAATATGGTGCGGAGCGTGCGTTTGACGACTGGGCGAAGATGATGGCATGGGACGGCATTGACGCGGTGTACGTGGCAACGCCCACCGGCGTACGCGAGAAGATCTCGGTCGCCGCGGCCAACCTCGGCAAGCACGTGCTCGCCGAGAAACCGTTCGCGAGCCTGCCATCGCTGGAGCGGATCATCGCCGCCTGCCGAGCCGGCAATGTGGGTTTCATGGATGGCACGCACTTCGGCCACCACCCGCGCACCTCGGCAATCCGTGACGCGATGAGCGAGCAGGTCGGATGGCCGTGGTCGCTGACGTCGACCTTCCAGTTTTCCCTGCCGGACCGCGGCAATATACGTTACAACCTGGACCTCGAGCCGATGGGAGCCGTAGGCGACGTCGGCTGGTATTGCATGCGCGCTATCACCGAGTATCTACCGCCCGACATCGAGGTCCGCGCACTCGAAACCTACTTGCGTCGTGACCCCGAAACTGGTGCGGCAATTGCCGGCAGCGGCGTCCTCCAGTTCGGGGACGGGGCAACGAGCACCTGGAACTGCGGCTTCGACGCGGGCGGCGTCTGCGTGGACCTGAGCCTCACCGGAGCCAGGGGAGTCATCACAGTGGACGGGTTCACCTCCAACAACGCGGACGGCCCGGCAGATTACCAGCTCCATCGTGGCGGCTGGGGGACGACAAAGGCCAAGACCATTCGCGTCGATTCCGAGTACACCTCCCCCGAGCTGATGTTCGAGGATTTTGCGGCGATGACCGTCGACACCGGTTTGCGCGATCGCAGCATCGACGACAGCCTGCGCACACAGCGGCTGCTCGATCGGGTTTGGAAAAACGGTCTGGAGAACGAGGGAGCGGTCTGAAGCCGCACCGTGTCCGGATCGGTAACTTTCCGCCTGCCGGGGCCGACATATTCGGCGTTTTGACGGCTTTTACTCGGGCTCGACGGGAGAGAGTGCCGAGATGCCAACCCCCGGCAACGTTGGGTGCCACCTGTGCTTCTCTCCGCTGCACGTGAGGACCACAACGAATACGCCCTCACGGCGGGTTTCGAGTCACCCCTCCACGAAAAGCCAGGTAAGCCCTCGATCATCACGGTGTGAACGCCAGGGAACGCATATCGCAAAAGGGCGAAACAGGCCTTGCGCAGTAATGACTCAATGATTCCCTGGTTCCCTCGGTTGCTCACACCAAAGATCGAGCCCGGCCATTTCGGGTACCGAGAGGGAGACGGACACGGAAACTGGTTCCGCCGTCTCAAGGCGGCGAAGAATGGTCGGCACGCGGAGATTCTGACACCGCGGCCGGCGGCGATCGTGGGCGAAGTCGGATGTGAAGCAGACGACCATCGACCATTCGCTGGCGGGCGTGCTGTGCACGCCGTGAAGCAGCGCAGCAAACTCCCGACCCTGAACCTCATGTCATCTAGCGTGGCGCCACTATGCATCTGAAGGAATCCGGCACCTGTCACCCGCGTGTTGAAGAGCGTCGAGTCAACCGTCGACCAGCCAACCAGCGCCCTTCCTCCGGCGCGGCTCCCAGCAAACCATTCCGCACAGGGCCGCCACCTTTCACGACATCAGGTGAAGTCGATCTGAAAGGTTTTCCCCCGTGTCATCTCAAATCTCCATCTCTACGTTTTTCCGCTGCTCGGAAATGGGAATGATTCTGCAGTCCTTGAAGGCGACGTTCCCCGGCAGCTGGAAACTCAGTTTTGCGTTCATGAGGCCCGCGACTTGCATGCCCTCGATCACTCTGACGCCCGTGGATCTCACCGTATCGCGCACCGTTTCATTCGCCGTATCGCAGCCGAGAACGATCACAGCATCGTGCTTTCTCGCCGCTTTCTCGAGCTTCTTGCGTCGGCCGCCAGTCCACATGCACATGAACCATTGGTGGTAGATGGAGCTTCTGAACACCTCCGTCTTGACTCTCTTTTCGCCGAGTCGCGCCCGCAGGTCTTTGATGTACTGCTCGAAAGGCGCAGATTTCAGCACGCTTCTGAACAGCTTCATGAACGGTTGTTTCTGGTTGACAGCCACGGTCACGGCAGGGCACAAGTTGCAGGGGACGATCAGGGCAGAGCTTACCCCTTCAGCCTGCGCGACGATGTCCAGGTCTCGGAGATGAATTGGCATGGTTTCCTCCTGTTGAATTTCTCTTCGGATCTCATGAAATGGTGCGAAACCTCTGGTCAGCGCTCAACACTCGTGCTTGCGATCGCAACGGAACACGTTGTTCTCGTCGCGATAGAATCTGCACTCCTGGTTGAGGGCTTCCTTGAGACGGCGGCGAGCACGATGGATGCGAATTTTCGCCGTGGCCAGCGAGCAGCCGGCGATCTCGGCGACCTGCGCGGCGGTCTGCCCCTCGAGGTCGTGGAGCACCAAAGCCGTTCGGTAGTCCTCCGGCAGGCTGTCGATGACCTCTCGGACGCAGCCGCTCATCTCATCGATGACCATGCGCTGATCGATTTCAGCATCGAAAACCTGGGCAGGCTCTGTCTCGTCGATCTCGACCATCTGCGCCCTGCTATGCGGCCGGCGAAAGTGGTCAGTGGCCACCCGGGTGGCAATTGTGAACGCCCAGGTCTTGACACTCGACCGACCCTCGAATTCAGGCAGGCCGCGTGCGATTTTGAGCAGCGCGTCCTGAAGAAGGTCGTCGGCGGTGGCTCGGTTGCCGACCAGCCGTTCGAAGTACCGCCGGAGAGGTCCCGAGAGCTCCTGAGCGACATCTTCGAACACGAACTGCGAGGATTCGGCTTTCATGATGCTTCCGAGCTGGCCTTGTCCTGAGCCTGGCACCCAGAGGATATCACCAGGCGTCGACCGGTGCCACCAGTCTTCGATCTCACCGCAGATCGACATCAGCTGACTCCACCGATTTCAACGGTCGGTTTCGACGCAGAGCAGCCGCACCCGGAGCCGGCGGTCTCCGCCGATGCTTCCGTAGATGTGTCGATCCTCGCCCGGGCGGTCTCGACGACAACACGCGCCGGAACCCGCCGCACCTTGTCTGCGATCTTGATGGCCTCTCCGATCTCGACGTCGCTGAGCCCGGCCTTTCTCGCCCCTGGGACGTGGTACTCGACGCACGGCACGCAGTTGCTCGCGATCGCGGCGCCCAACGCCACCAAACTCTGTTCACGGGTATTCAATTCACTCATTCGAACCTCCTTCGAGCCTGTCGATTTCGCGGCTCCTACTGTAGAGACGGAAACGGCGAGCCGAGGGATACAAAACCCGGTGCTTGAATTGGCGTGAGCACGGCTTCGGTGAATGGCGCCCAACCAAGGACCCGACCGGACGGGTGCCAGACCAGTGCGGTCAACTGATGTCTGTATCCAATTCGATCGTGCGACGATCGTCGCGGACATGGTCAACAATCTCGGTAATTTGGCTATATTGCCAAAATGATGAGTGAGAAACGGACGCTCGAGGGTGAGACCAAGGCCCACATGGAAAAACGAGCGAAGGTCATGAAGGCACTCGCCCAACCCAGCCGCCGCTGGCGGCGATGACTGGCGTGAACAACAGTGCCGTCACCAGTGCCAGGCTCGAGAACCTCGGAAGGTCGTGCACAACCTCGTCAGAGTGTGCTTCCTCGACACTCCGAGGATCTGAAGCCTCGCACCGGTACCGCTGCGGACGTGACCGCCGTCAGGCTGTTGCGCCCTTTTCTTGATAGAGGTGGACGTCCTGCTGCGGGAACGGAATCGAACAGCCGGCGGCCTCGAGACCCTCCTTCATCTGACGCGTGAGATCGAAGTAGACCGTCCAGTAGTCGTCGGGTATGCACCACGGCCTGACCACCAAGTCCACCGACGAATCGCCGAGATTTGAGACCGCGACCCGGGCCTCGGGCTCGGCCAGGACCAGAGGATGAGCGGTGACGATCTTCTGGATGGTTTCGATGGCGATACCGACGTCGTCACCGTAGTCGATCCCCATGACCATGTCGACCCGGCGGGTTTCGTTTCCATCGTAGTTGACGATGGTGCCGGAGAAGATCTGTGCGTTGGGTTGGATGATCTTCTTGTTGTCGAGGCTGTTCATGATGGTGGTGAAGATGCCGATGGCCTCGATCACCCCGAGCTCTCCCCCGACCTCTACCAGGTCCCCGATCTTGAAGGGACGGAAAACCAGCAGCATCACCCCGGCCGCGAAATTCGACAACGTGCCCTGGAGCGCGAGACCAACTGCGAGCCCGGCGGCACCGAGCACGGCGACGAACGATGCGGTCGGTATGCCGAAGATGCCGAGCACCGCGATCACCACGAAGGCAATCACCAGGTAGTAGACCAGGCTCGACACGAAGGGAATCAGCGTCGGGTCGACCTCCCGCCGTTCCATGATCCGGCGTATTCCACGGCGTATCCAACCAGCCACCATCCGACCAATGATCAGCAGCGCAATGGCGCCGACCACGCGGAGCCCCCAGGTGGAAATCATCGTCATCAGGTTTTCGATCAGCCCGTCAGCGTTCTCCATGATCCTCTCCTTCCGTTTCGTGTCCTTTGGTTTTTGGAGCCCACACCTTATCGCACACCTGTTGGAGGGACCAGTTTCAGGGGGTTGTATCGTCTC
>JAJDNM010000040.1 GCA_022340665.1 Acidobacteriota bacterium
AAGAGGATAGAACCGAGAGAATACACGTCTCCGCTGCTGCTCGGAGCCCGAGTTTCCACCACCTCCGGGGCGAGGTACGTTTCGATCTCGGCAGCAGATTCCGCATCGTCAGCGAGATCCAGGAGCTCCTCTCCGATGCCAAAACCCGTAACAATCGCCTCGCCATCGTAGGTGATAAAAATCAAACTCGGATCGAGGAAACCGTGCACCACCCGCTGACCGTCCATCTCCACCGCCAATGCGGCACACAGGGCGGCGGAAATCTTCTCCGCAATTAGGAGCGCGTTATCGATCGCGACAGGAAACCTCTCTTGTGCAGCTCGATCGATCAGAAGGGACAGCGGCTGGGAAGGAACGTAGTCTGTGGCCATCGCCGGAATACCGTCTTCATCGACACACTCGACACCCGACGGGACACTGCTCGACTGCACCGAATCAGAAATTCGTACGGTTCGGTCGAAAGCGGAAATGACGTCATCTCGCGGGATTGCAGGATGGTCAAAAACGCGCAGCCAGACGGTTCGATTGATGCCAGCCGAGTTGAATTTTCCGGCACGGAAGAGGTGGCCAAGCGGATCGGCAGGAATCTCTTTGAGCAGAAGGTACGATGCGAAAGTCTTGTAGGTTTCTGGCACGACAGTCCTCTGATTCGAAGCTACCATCGAGTTCCGCGTGCGGTCAACGACGCGAGCTCATCCACCTGGCCACCGCTCGGTTGTGCTCTGCCAGGGTTTTCGAGAATGCATGGCCGCCGCCCGGCTTGGCCACGAAGTAGAGGTTCGGAGTCGCCTGTGGATTGATCGCCGCGGCGAGCGCGGCCCGGCCAGGCGAATTGATCGGTCCAGGCGGGAGCCCTGGGTAGCGATAGGTGTTATAGGGGTCGTCGACCTCCCAGTGGATGCGCAGGAGTCGGCCGCGCCACTCCCGCCGGCGTTTGAGAGAGTAAACCACCGTGGGATCGCACTGCAGGAGCATGCCGCGTTGGAGGCGATTGGCAAACACTCCCGCGATGAGAGGCCGCTCCTCCTCAATTGATGTTTCCGCTTCGACCAGCGACGCGAGCGTGACGATCTCCAGGGCGGTTCCCCAGAGGTCGCCACCGCCCAGGGTCTCCTCCGCCCAGACCTCTTCGAACCGTTCAACCAGATGGTGAGCGACACTCTCCGCCGGGATTCCGACGGCGAAACGGTAGGTGTCCGGGAAAAAGAAGCCCTCCAGAGAAGGAGCGTCTGGCACCGCCTCCGAGATCCAGTCGACCCGGCTGACGAAACCTTTCCACTCTTCCTGGGTGCCAACCCCGAGACCAATGAACTGAGCGCTTATTTCGACGGCCTCGCTGCCCTCGACGATCGTGGCGCTGAACATCTCGACCTTGCCCTCGAGGAGGATTTCGAGAACGTCGACCGGACGCGAGGATGCGGGAAAGACATAGTGCCCGTAGTGAAGCCCGCGGCCGTGATCGATGAAGCGTAGGTAGATCCGACCAGCGAGAACAGACGGCATCAGACCTTGTTCGTGAAGCAGGGTGAGGATTGCCTTTGCAGTCGAGCCCGCGACAATTTCCACCCCTTGAGGCTGTTTGGAGTACTGGCCCCAGAGGTGGTGGTGGAACCAGATTCCGGCAGCGGCAAGGATGGTAGCCACGAGCCCGACGGCGACCAGAATCGTTCCTCTCTTCACGCCTGAGCTTCTCAAGCTTCCTCTGCCGCGGTGTTCGCCCGTATCGCGAGGTAATCTTCGAGCAGTATCTGGGCGGCGATATCGTCCACCGGGCTGCGGTCCGGACGTCCAACACTGCGGGCTCGCCGGCGGGCCTCGTCGGTTGACAGGTACTCGCCCTGCAGAGCGACCTTGATGCCCTGGGCCGATAGCTCGGCGGCGAGCTTCTCCGACCGTCGACAGGCGGGGCCTCGCGTACCGTCTGCACCAATCGGGAGGCCGACCACGATGCATGCGGCATTGACCTTTCGAGCGAGCTCGACGATCAGGCGCACGGCGTCTTTGGTGTTCCCGTAGGGTGCGACCTCGAGCGGCGACACCACTCCCGTGACGTCGTCACCAGCCGCAAATCCCATCCGGCGACCACCGGGATCGACCCCCAGGTACCGCATCTGTACATTGTACGCGCGAACCCGAGACGCCAACGGTGATGTCGGCATGAACGGATACAATGTGCGAGGAGTTGTAAGCGCCTGCCTGGAGGTCTATGGCCCGACTCGAAGCCGGGGACCCTTCCGCCGCGTGGCGGTTGTTTCTGATCGCGCTGTCGCTGGTCGCGTTGGCGGCCATCGGTGGGGCTGTGGATGAGGAAGAGAGAGTCGTTCTCCACGCCGAGTCGCAGCAGGGCACGGCGGACGGGTGGCACGGCGAGGGAGAGGTCCAGATCATCTATCAGGACATCGAGATTCGATGTGATGTAGCCGACTGGAACCGCGCGACTGGTGAGGTGGTGGCACGAGGGAACGTCATCCTCGACCGTGGTCCGAGTCGGTTCACGGCAGATCTGGCGAGATTCAACATCGAGCAGAAGACTGGCGTGTTCTTCAACGCAACGGCGTTCATCGACCCTATGTACACCTTCACCGGGCGAGTGATCGAGAAGCTGGACGAGACCCATTACCGCATCGATCAAGCTACATTTACGACCTGTTCGACCGACGGCAAGCCGCCGTGGAGTTTTCACATTCGCAAGGCCAAGGTGGAACAGGAGGGCCTCGGGTATTTTTCCAGCTCGGCGATGAAGGTCCGTGGGGTGCCGGTGTTTTACATGCCGTACATGGTGTGGCCTGTCAAGCAGGAACGAGCGCCCGGTCTGCTCTTTCCCAGGCTGGGGTACTCGAACACCAGGGGTTTCAACTTCGGCCTGCCGCTCTACATTCCCTTCGGGCGCAGCTACGACACGACCATCTTTGCGGATTACTACACCGAAGGATTCATGGGGTTGGGTAACAGTTGGCGTTGGGCGCCGGTGCAGGGTGCGCGTGGCGAGATCGATTTTTATGCCCTCTGGGGACGGGAAGCTGCAACGGACGACGAAGAGATTGGACCGTTCGAATGGAAGGTCTCCGGTCGCCACTCGCAGGAGGATTTCCTTGGCTTCAGGCTGATGGCACAGGCCGAAGACATGTCCGATATCGATTTCTGGCAGGAGTTCGATCGCACCTTCGACGCCAACACCCGACGCGACCTCTACTCCTTCATTTTCCTGACCCGCGCCTTCGGGCCGTACGCGCTGAACATCCGCACCGATCATCGCAAGACCTTTCTGACCACTGCGGATGTCACCCTCACGCAGCTCCCCGAGGTCGAGGTGCGGTCCGGTTCGACGGCGATAGCCGGTTCGCCGGTCTACCTCAATCTCATCGGATCCCTCAACTACTTCAAGGTTGATCGTGACTTTAAAAGCACGAACATGATCGACCTGGTGGGCGACTACGGGCGGGCGGACCTCTTTCCCCAGTTTTCCTACACCCTTCCGGGGCCGCCCTGGATTTCGGTCACGCCTCGCGTCGGTGGACGTTTCACCTACTACACCGACCAGTACACCGAAGACCGTCAGGCATTCGCGGGCGAAGGGATCGAGCGCATCTATGCGACTGGTGCGGTCGACATTGTGGGCCCCTCCCTGTCGAAGGTGTTCGAAAGCGGGATGGGCGCCTATAGCAAGATCAAACACCTGATCGAACCGCGAATCGAGTACCGCTATCTGACGACCACCACCGACGTGACGCGAATACCGATCTTCGACGAGGTCGACTCCACGCCCAGGGACGCCAATCAGGTCAACCTGGTGCTCGCCAACCGAGTTCTCGGACGCGCCAGGGAGGGAGTCGGCACCCGAGAGCTCGCATCACTTGAGGTCGCCCAGGCGTACTCCTTCGATGAGCCCCTGAATCGTGGAGATGGTGTTCAAACCAGCCAGCTCGGACCTCTTGGCCTCGCGCTGCGGCTGACTCCCGCCCAGGGAACCGGGTTTGATGCTCGAGTGTCCTACGACACGCTCTTCAAAAACCTCCGCTCCGCCTCGCTCGCGGCCTCGCTGACGAGGCCGCTCGGAATGCTCAACCTGACGTGGTATGAGAGCTACAACCCGAAGAATGGAGACAAGTTCTCGTCCCAGGTACGAAGCATGGTCGCCTTCCGCAAAGCAGGCTTTCCGCTCGATGCCTCGATTCAAATCGCCTACGACATCGTCAAGGACTCGCTCGGCGATCAGCGCTATCAGATCAACTATCAGGGCAGCTGCTGGAACATCTCTGCCCAGTATCGCGACACCCGGATCGGTATCTACCCGACCCGTGAGTTCCTCATCGTTGTCGGCCTCAAGGGCGTTGGCGCCCTGCCGGAGATCAAGGGTTCGCTGGGCGGGTACTGACCGCAATACCGCCTGCCATCGTCCGACTGTGGGAGGCGGAATTGCTGGCGGAGGGAGTGGGATTCGAACCCACGGAGGCGTGAACCTCACCGGTTTTCAAGACCGGCGCCTTCGACCGCTCGGCCATCCCTCCGGAACCAGCAACTTTACAGCCTCAACGCCTCCACGTACAATACCTCTCCCGGTGCGGAGAGGTGCTGGAGTGGTTGAACAGGGCTGCCTGCTAAGCAGTTGTCCGGGGCAACCTGGACCGCGGGTTCGAATCCCGCCCTCTCCGCCATAAATATTCAATAGATTCCGGCCCAATCGAAGCATCATCGGAGAGCATATGTCCACTGCGGTCAGAACCCGCATTGCCCCGAGCCCGACCGGCGATCCGCACGTCGGCACGGCCTACGTTGCCCTGTTCAACTACGCGATGGCCCGGCAAAGCGGCGGGCAGTTCATTCTCCGCATCGAGGACACCGACCGTCAGCGCAGCACGGCGGCCAGTGAGCGTCAAATCATCGCTGCCCTGACCTGGCTCGGTCTCGACTGGGACGAGGGGCCTTACGTCGGCGGAGATTCTGGGCCATACCGGCAAAGCGAGAGGACCGATATCTATCGCCAGCACGTCCATGACTTGGTGACCAAAGGTGCCGCCTATCCGTGCTTCTGCTCGCGTGAACGCCTGGAGGAATTGCGCGCGGAGCAGAGGGCGGCCAAGGGACGTCTGGGCTACGACCGCCTGTGTCGGTCGATCGAACCGGCAGAGGCTGAGAGCAGATGCGAGGCTGGGGAAGAGCACGTCATTCGCCTCGCGATGCCGACCGATGGCGAGACTGTAGCCGCCGACCTGCTGCGAGGAGAAATCACGATTGCCAACCAGCAGGTCGATGACCAGGTGCTCCTCAAGTCGGACGGACACCCCACCTATCACCTCGCAAACGTGGTCGATGACCATCTGATGAAAATCACCCACGTTATTCGAGCTGAGGAGTGGATTTCTTCACTGCCCAAGCACGTGCAGCTCTACCAGGCATTCGGCTGGGAAACGCCGGTCTTTTGTCACCTGCCCCTGCTGCGGAACTCGGACAAATCGAAAATCTCCAAAAGGAAGAACCCCGTCAGCCTCGATCACTACCGTCAGGCTGGAATCCTGCCCGAGGCTCTTCTCAACTACCTGGCGCTGATGGGCTGGACAATGCCCGATGAGCGAGAAATGTTCTCACTCGAGGAGTTTGTTTCCGAGTTCCGTCTCGAGGACATCACCCTTGGCGGACCGGTCTTCGATCTCGAAAAGCTCAACTGGCTGAACGGGAAATATATCCGCGATCTGTCGACCGTGGAACTCCTCGAGAGGTTACGTGGAAACGTGCTGTCGGACGATTACCTGATGAAGATCCTGCCGCTGGTTCAGGAACGCATCGATACCCTCGCCGATTTCATCGCCTACGCCGACTTTTTCTTCGTTGGTGACCTTCGCTACGAGGAGCCGGCACGCACCAAGTTGGTGGCAAAGAACCATACGCCCCCACAGACGGCGAAGGCTTTCCGAATTCTCCTCGAGCAGCACCTGGATCCGATTCTCGAGTGGGAGGCAGAAGAAATCGAGGCGGCAACCAGGGCCTTCTGCGAGACCAACAGCTGGAACGCCAAAGAATTCTTCATGCCCATTCGTATCGCGGTCACTGGGCGCGCTGCGACGCCGCCGCTATTCGAAACAATGGAGGTGCTCGGGAAAGCACGTTGCCAATGGCGTTTGCGGCAGGCAATCGACGTCCTGCGCGGGATGAAAACCTGAGTTGGAGAGTGGCATGACGGCAATTGGCGACTCCGAACACGAAAAAAAGGATTTCATCCGCGAGATCATCCGAGAGGACCTCGAAAGCGGTAAGCATGCGGAGGTCGTGACCCGCTTCCCGCCGGAGCCGAACGGGTACCTCCACATCGGCCACACCAAATCGATCAGCCTGAACTTCGACCTTGCCGACGAGTTTGGTGGGCGGTGCCACCTCCGATTCGACGATACCAACCCGGTCAAGGAAGAGCTCGAGTTCATCGAGTCGATCAAAACCGACGTGCGGTGGCTCGGGTACGACTGGGGCGATCACCTCTACTTTGCCTCTGACTACTTCGATCAGCTTTACAAGTGGGCCGAACATCTGGTCGTGTCCGACAAGGCCTATGTCGACGACCTTTCTGCTAAGGAGATTCGCGCCTACCGCGGGACCCTGACCGAGCCGGGCACCCCGAGTCCCTATCGCGACCGCACGGTGGACGAGAACCTGACCCTCCTACGAGCGATGCGGGCCGGTGAATACCCGGATGGTGCCAAGGTGCTGAGGGCGAAAATCGACATGGCTGCCGGCAACATCAACCTGCGCGACCCGGTGCTCTATCGCATCCTCCGTGCAACCCACCCGCGCACCGGCGATCGGTGGTGCATCTACCCGACCTACGACTTCGCGCACGGCCAGTCCGACGCTATCGAGTACATCACTCACAGCCTCTGTACGCTCGAGTTCGAGGATCATCGGCCGCTTTACGACTGGTTGATCGAGAATCTGCCGGTGCCTTCGAAGCCCAGACAGATCGAGTTCGCCCGCCTCAACTTGAGTTACACGGTGCTCTCCAAACGCCGCCTCTTGCAGCTCGTCGAGGGCGGCCACGTCAGTGGTTGGGACGATCCGCGAATGCCGACAATTTCCGGAATCCGCCGGCGGGGTTGCCCGCCCGCAGCGATCCACGATTTCGTCGATCGCGTCGGTCTCGCCAAGCGGAACAGCGTGGTCGACCTCGCCCTCCTCGAGCACTGCGTGCGCACCGAGCTCAACCGCACGGCGGAACGGCGGATGGGCGTGCTGAGGCCGCTCAAGGTGGTGATCGAAAACTATCCCGAGGGGAACACCGAGGAGCTTGACGCGGTCAACAATCCCGAGGATCCGGCAGCCGGCACCCGCACCGTGCCCTTCGGCCGCGAGCTGTTCATCGAGAGGGACGACTTCATGGAGGATCCGCCGAAGAAGTTCTTTCGCCTCGCGCCGGGACGCGAAGTGCGGCTCCGCTATGCCTACTTCATCACCTGCCGCGAGGTCATCAAGAACGCTGAAGGCGAGATCATCGAGCTTCGCTGTACCTATGATCCTGCAACCCGGGGCGGGGACTCGCCGGACGGCCGCAAGGTCAAAGCCACGCTTCACTGGGTTTCCGCTGCCCATGCGATAGCGGCAGAGGTGCGGCTCTACGACCACCTCTTCAACCGTCCGGACCCGGGCGCGGATGGCGATTTCCTGGCCGACCTCAGTCCGGATTCACTCGAGGTCATCGACGATACGCGGCTTGAGCCCAGCATTGCCGACTTCGGCAGCGGCAGCCGGTTCCAGCTCGAGCGACTCGGTTATTTCTGCATCGATCCGGATACGACTGCCGAGAAACCGATCCTCAACCGTACGGTCACCCTGCGCGACACCTGGGCGAAGGTCAAGGCGAGGGGATAAGCCTCAAATTTTGAAGCCCCGCGGGATCCGCGGGGCTTCAAAATTTGGTGCCGAAGGCCGGACTCGAACCGGCACGGATCGCTCCACACGGCCCTCAACCGTGCGCGTCTACCAATTCCGCCACTTCGGCACGCATCACTAACATTGTAGGTCCCGCTCGCATCGCGATCACGACCTTCAGCCGTCCTCCCCCGGTGCCTTCGGCTCGCCACCGCCGTCGTCCTTTGCGCTGTCCTCGGGTGCGGTGGGCGTGTCGCTCATCATCGCGCCCCCTGCGTTCTCCTCGGTAATCGCCTTTTCGAGAGCGTTTTCTGTCGGTTGCGAGGCCTCCGGAAGCGCTGCCGGCGCAATCTCCTCCATCACCGAGGTGCGCCGTTTGCCGGACAGGATGGTCAGCGTCAGGCACAGGACCACGAAGAGCACGAAAGCCCCGGTGGTCATACGGTGCATGATGTTGGTCGAGCCGCGAGGGCCGAACGAGGTCTGGCTGCCGCCGCCGCCGAACGCACCGGCGAGATCGGCGCCCTTGCCCTGCTGCAAAAGGACCACCATGATCAGGAACAGGCAGACCAAAACGTAGAGAATAACGAGTAAAACAGTCACGAGTCGTCTCCCGCAGCGCAGACCGCTGCAGCGCGGATGATAGCGGAAAATGAACTCACGTCAAGGCTTGCGCCGCCAATGAGGCCGCCATCGACGTCCGCCAGCGGTAGCAGCTCCTCCGCGTTGGCAGGTTTGAGACTCCCGCCGTAGAGAATCCGGAGCTCCGCGGCGGCCTCGCCGGAGAAGACCGATGCCATCCGCACGCGAAGAAAGGCATGCGCCTCCTGTGCCTGCGCGGGAGTTGCGTTGCGACCCGTTCCGATCGCCCACACCGGCTCGTAGGCAAGCACAAGGTGGTTGGGGTCGAGAGCACCGAGGGCACTCGTCTGCCGCTCGAGCACGGCAAAGGTCTCGCCCGCGTCGCGTTCGGCGAGCGATTCGCCGATGCAGTAGATCACCTTAAGCCCGGCGGCCTGAGCTGCCCGCGCGCGATCGAGGGCGGTTTCGTCAGTCTCTGCGAAAAGGGTCCGCCGCTCGGAGTGCCCGACAACCACCCAGTCAACGCCGATTTCGGTCAGCATCGACGGAGCAATCTCTGCCGTGAATGCTCCTTGAGATTCCCAGTGGACGTTCTGCGCACCGATACCCACCGAGGAGCCGGTTGCAATCATGACCGCCGAGGGCAGCGAAACGAAAGACGGGCAACAGACGATGTCTATGGTTTCCGGCAGATTCTCGGCGAGAAGGGCCTCGAGATACTCGGTGGTTTCAACCACCGTCTTGTGCATCTTCCAGTTACCGGCGATCAGCGGTCTCCGCATCTTGACTCCTTCAGCTTTCCAGCGCCACGAGCGCCGGCAGGTCCTCACCGGTGATGAACTGGAGCGATGCGCCGCCCCCGGTCGATACGTGATCAATCTCTTCGATCACGCCGGCGCGTCGGACCGCCATTACCGACTCCCCACCACCGACGACTGAGAATGCCGGACTTGCCGCCAGGGCTTCGGCGACCGCTAGCGTACCGGCGGCGTATTCGGGAACCTCAAAGACCCCCATCGGACCGTTCCAGAAAATCGTCCTCGCTTCAGCCAGGAACTCCCCGTATCGAGCGCGCGATTCGGGCCCGATGTCGACCACCATCAGTTCGGCCGGAATACAATCGCTCGAAACCACCTCCACGCGTCCCGGGTCCTTGATTGCATCAGCGACAACGACATCCGTCGGCAGCAGCAGGTCGACACCGCGCTCCTCGGCTCCTTCGAGAACGGTGACTGCCGTGTCGATCATCTCCTCCTCGACCAGAGACCGGCCGACCTCGAAACCCTTGGCGAGCAGAAAGGTGTTGGCCATGCCGCCGCCGATCAGAAGGGCGCGGACCCTCCCGAGGAGGGCCTCGAGGGGCGCAGTCTTGGTCGAAACCTTGGCACCGCCGACAACCGCGATGAAGGGCTGTTCGGGGTCATCAACCACCCTGCTCAGAGCCGCGACCTCACGCCCCATGAGAAAACCGGCCGCCTTGCGCCCACTACCGTAGCGCCGGGCTGCCGCCTCGACCGATGCGTGAGCGCGGTGCGCGGTGCCGAAGGCGTCGTTTACGTAGAAATCGTACGGCTCGGAGAGACGAGCGGCGAACTGGGGATCGTTGCCCTTTTCACCCGGGTGGAAACGAAGGTTTTCCAACAGCAGCAGTGACCCCGGGTCGAGGTCGGGCGCACCGTCGAGGCAGTCCGGTATGAAGTGCACCGGCCGATCGAGGGCAGCCGCCAAAGCCTGCGCGACCGGCGCGAGCGAATACGCCGGGTCGGGTTCTCCCTTCGCCTTGCCGAGATGGGAACAGGCGGCCACCACCTCTGCCCGATCCAGCAGCCACCGCAGAGTTGGCAGGGCGGCCACGATTCGCGTGTCATCGAGGACCGCACCGTCGTGCACCGGAACGTTGAGGTCGAGACGGGCGAGCACCCGCCCACCCCGCAAATCCTCGAGATCAACCAGGGACGGCAGGGCCATGCCTACTCCTTGCCGACCATGTAGTCGAGCAGATCGACACAACGCAGGGCGTAGGCGTTCTCGTTGTCGTACCAGCTCACCACCCGGAAGAAGGTCGGGGCGATCTGGGAAATGAGTGCGAGATCGACCACCGAAGAGTGTGTTTCACCGATGATGTCGGTGGAGACCAGCGGTTGGTCGGTTGCGCGGAGGATGCCTTTCAGGCCGCCATTTGCGGCCTCGACGAACGCCGCGGTGAGCTCATCAACTGACGACTCACGACTTGCAACGAAGGTCAGGTCGCAGACGGAACCGTCGGCCACCGGCACCCGCATGGCGGCACCGTGCAGCTTGCCAGCGAGCGCCGGGTAGACGAGACCGATCGCCTTGGCGGCGCCGGTCGAGGAAGGAATGATATTGATCGCGGCAGCGCGAGCGCGGCGCATGTCCTTGGGATGCATGGTGTCGAGGAGGCTCTGGTCGAGAGTGTAGGCATGCGTGGTGGTGAGCCAGCCGTGTTCGATGCCGACGGTCTCGTCGAGCACCTTGGCGACCGGCGCCAGGCAGTTGGTGGTGCATGAAGCATTGGAGATTACGTAGTGCTTGGCTGGATCGTAAAGCGCCGAGTTGACACCCATGACAAAAGTTTCGTCCACATCCTGGCCCGGGGCGGTGATGATGACCCGTTTGGCACCCGCCTCGAGGTGGGCTGACGCCAGTTCACGACTGCGGAAACGGCCGGTCGCCTCGAAGACATAATCGACGCCGAATTCGCTCCACGGCAGCTTGCCAGGCTCGCGTTCGGCGAAAACTCGCATGCGATCGCCATCGATCACGATGTCGGATCCATCGACCTCGATCGTGCCCTTGTAAGGGCCGTGAACAGAGTCGTGGCCGAAGAGATAACCGAGCATATCCGGCGATGTGAGGTCGTTGATGGCGACCAGATCGAAGCCGTCGCGAGCCTTGAGGTGGCGGGCCAGAAGCCGGCCGATGCGTCCGAAACCATTGATTGCGACCTTGGTGCTCATGGGTGTCCTCCGAGCGATGGGATGGCCGGAGAGTATAGCAGATGAGACACGCTTGCACCTCGCTGAATCGTGTGATAGTTTCCGTCCTCGCGTGGCCCGTTCGTCTAGGGGTCTAGGACGCCGGCCTCTCACGCCGGTAACACGGGTTCGAATCCCGTACGGGCTACCATGTCTCCGTTGCAGTTGACGAGAAGTACGGTCTTCGCCACTTCTCCACCCACCCGCCCCCTCCGTGGTCGAACGCGCCCGAGTCCGGCATTTGCGATCGACTTGAGTCCTCTCAAACTGGGGACCTGAGTTTCCATTTGCGTACCAGCGGATCTCCGGTTTCGGGTAGAATCAGCCACACAGATTTCGATGACCGATCTCCGATGGATTTTTTCGAAAGGAGACACAGTGATGGAAGACACGCCGCAAGGTCCGCAGGACAACGGCCCGCCACCGCCCCCCCCGCCGGCACCCGCGCCTCCACTGCAGGAACCGGCCGCGCGAGAGGTGGTTTCAGAGAACAGGAATGTGATGGTGGTTCTCTCCTACCTGTGGCTCCTGGCCCTGATTCCGCTTCTGGTGGAGAAGGAAGACCGGGAGGTCCAGTGGCACGCCAAACACGGCCTGGTTCTGACCGTCGTAGAGATCGTGGTGCTGATCGGACTGCAGATCATCGTCATGATCCTGGGAGCCATCAGCGGCGGGCTGGGATGTGTGTTCTCTCTCCTCATACCGATGCTGCTGCTCGCGATCCTGATCGTTCACATCCTGTGCATCGTCAAGGGCCTGAATGGCCAGCGTTTCTTGATCCCGGGTATCAGCGATTTTGCTGACAGGTTCTGACGCGAACCGGGCTTCCAGCTCAATTCGTGGGTGACGTAGAGACCGCGACACGGTACCCTCCCTCGGTCAGGAATGAGGTGAGTCGAGTGGTGCGCCTTTCCCAACAACTTGACCCGGAAATGGTCTTGATATCGCCCGACGTTGGCGCGAGAAACGAGCTTTTTCGCCGCCTCGGAGAACTTTTCGTGAATGCCGGGCTCGTCGAATCCTCCGAGCACGTCGTGAGCCGCCTTCTCGAGCGCGAGGCGATCCTGTCGACCGGCATCGGTGGTGGTGTTGCTGTGCCGCACGCCCAGATTCCTGGCCTCGGCCGCCTGGTGATGGCAGCCTCGACCCACCCCGAAGGAATTGACTACCCCGCCCTCGACAAGCGCCCGGTGCAGCTCGTCTTCTGTCTGCTCGGTGATACCAACACCGCCGCCGACCATCTTGCGGGCCTCGCCAGGCTGGCGCGGCTCGCACGGCGGAGGGAAACGCTCGAGCCGCTCATCGAAGCGGCGGATGGCCGGACCTTCGTCGACGAACTGCGCCGGTTGGAGGGGGCCTGAGTGCGTCTTCTGGTTGCAATCCTCCACCGCGAGGATTTGCTGGACGAGGTGCTCTCTGCGCTGGTCGAACTCGAAGAGCCGGAGGCGGTTGTCATCGAGAGTCGAAGTGGGCTCGAACTTCTCGAGCGGGACCTGCCGGTTTTTGCGGGCCTCCGCTCTCTGATACCGAGCGGTATCGATTTCTCGAGTCTGGTGGTGTGCCTGATCGAGGACGACCATCGCGCTGAGGAGGCCCTGGTTGCGATTCGCGGACTTACCGTTGCTGGTGAGGTCCAGGGGCCACGCAACACGGTGATGTTGCTCGCCGTGGCCGACGCGGGACATTTCTGATCTGATTGTGCCCGGGAAACCGACTCTGGGCTCACATGAGCTCAGACGGTAGACTGGGATATGCTCCGCGGAACCATCGCATTTCTGGTCCTCGTGGCCCTTGCAGTGCTCGGATCCGAGCTGCGCGCTCTCCTTGGCCGTCGAGGGTTTCGGGCGCCGGGGATGGAGGGGATTTCGTTCCTCCTCGTCGGTTTCGGCCTTGGCGGGAGCGGCCTTGGCCTTTTTCCTGATGACCTGCTGGAATCGATGCGGGTCGTGGTGCTCTTCGGACTTGCCTGGATCGGGCTCGTTTTTGGTGTACAGGTCGACCTGCGAGTAGTCCGTCGATTGGCGCCCTGGCACCGCCGGGTCGGCTGGTTGACCCCGCTGGTGTTGGGGCTGCCGGTCACTTTCGCGGCCCTGGTCGTGGGGCTCGCTTCCTCGACGGCGCTCGGCCTGGGTGCAATTGCAATGGCGATATCGGCAAGTCCCCTCGAGGGACTCGTGCGCAGCAGGGGGCTGGCGGATCACAGGACCGTTCGATTGCTCAAGCTGATCATCGCATTTGCCGGACTTCCGGCGGTTTCCGTCTTTGCCGTCTCCGCCGCACTGGCCAGCCCCCTGGTAGCTGATCAGGGCAGTTCCACACCGGCCTGGCAACTGTTGGTGATCATCATCGCGGTCGGACTCCTGATTGGCTATGCGCTGGTCGTTCTTGTCCGAGGCGTGCAGGAACACATCCAGCTTCTCACCCTGGCCGGAGGTGCCATGTGCCTGGTTGCCGGGGCGAGCGCGGTGCTCGGCCTGAGTGCCCTGCCATCGGCGGCGTGTGCGGGAGCGGTAGTGGTGAACAGGAGCGTCTTTCCGCATCGGATGTTGCGGGTGGCGCACTCCCTCGAGCGGCCGATGCTGGTGGCGCTGCTGGTTCTGGTCGGTGCCTCCTGGGCGGGCGCATCGTTCTCGTGGGAGGCATTCGTCCTGCTGACCGCGGTGCGGACGGCTGCTGCGTGGTTGGCTGGACAGATTCTGCAGTTCGTGGCTCGGAAACGAGATGTTGGTGTCCGGAACGCGGGTCTGGGGCTCGGCCTGCTGCCCCAGGGTGAACTCGCGCTCGGTCTGTTGGTGGCGATGGTGAGCTTTTTTCCCGACACCGGTGGGGTTCTCGAGGCGGTGGTCGTCGCCATCATCTTCAACAACCTCATCGCCGCAGCCTGGATGCGCCGCACCCTGGTGACGTCAAGGGCCGAGGCCAACGCCCGATGAGGTGGGCTCTTTTCCTGGTGCTGGCGGCGTTCAGCTGGGCTGCGCGCTTGATGGGTGAGGCGGCGGTCGATGATCCGGCCGGTTCGGCGCTGCTGGCTCTCGGTTGTGTGGTCATCGGAGGCGTGCTCAGCGGTGAGCTCGCGGTGCGTGTCAGGCTCCCTCGAATCACAGGGTATCTTCTGTTCGGTATGGCGGCAGGCCCGCACGCGCTTGCGTTGGAGACGGCACGAGATGCCCGTCTTCTGCGCCTTTTCGAGGACCTCGCCCTCGGCCTCATCGCTCTCACCGCCGGGGGGGAATTTCGAATCGATGTCGTCCGCAGAAATCTGAGACCGATGGTCGCCATCACGGCCGCCCACACGGTCGGCATTCTGGTACTCGTCGCGTGCGTGCTGTGGGTACTCCTGGGGGTGATCCCGTTCTTTGGTGCGGTCACCGGTGCCGAGATGTTGGCCGGGGTCGCCCTACTCGGAGTGATCGCGGTCGCAGTATCACCCGCGACCACGATCGCCGTCGTTTCCGACCTTCGCGCTCGAGGCGAACTGGTGGAGACGGTCCTCGGGGTGACGATCGTCAAAGATCTGGTGATCATCCTCCTGTTCACGGTCGTAAGCGCACTCGCGGTTTCCTGGGTGGGTGGCGGTTCCCTGGAGCTTGGCGT
>JAJDNM010000041.1 GCA_022340665.1 Acidobacteriota bacterium
CGCTTGCCGAGCGATCGTTGCGCGGAGAGGCGTTGCCGGTGACCGATTCCCCCATTAGCGATGATCGGCTCGCCGAAGCCCTCGCCGACGTTCAGCCCAGGCTGCTCGAGAGCTTCCGCGGGAGCGAAGAGGAGATCGTGCATCGGCTCGACCGGTATCTGCCCGACCTCCAGAGTTCCGCACCGGTTCTAGATCTCGGCAGCGGCCGGGGAGAGCTCCTGCTGATGCTGCGAGAGGCTGGCGTCGAGGCGGCGGGAGTAGAAGGCGACTCCGCTCTGGCCGAGGCCGCACGGAGGCGAGGCCTTGGGGTTACCGAGGGTGACGTCCTCGATATCCTGCGTGGCCTCGAACCGGAAAGCCGCGGCGCGGTCACAGCATTTCACCTGTTCGAGCACCTGCAGCCGACCCGTCTGGTGGCGGTTCTCTCTGAGATTTGGCGAGTCTTGAAGAGCGGTGGGCTACTGATTGCCGAATGCCCCAATCCCCACACCGTCAGGGTTGGGGCGTCCCTCTATTGGCAGGATCCGACTCACGCCCGGCCGTTGCTGCCGGAGACTCTGGAGCTGATGCTCCGCGCGTCCGGTCTCGAACCCCAGCGGCGCGAATTGCTGCATCCGTTTCCGCCCGATCAGCTGTTGGCCGACGACGAGGGTGGTACGGGGGCAGTCACCGATCCCGAGATTTCCATGCTGGCGGAGAGGGTCGATCGACTTCGCGACCGGCTCGATGAAATTCTCCACGGTCCCCGCGACTTCGCGGTCTGGGCCAGCAAAACCTGAAGGCGGAGGGCAATGATGTGGAACCGTTTGTCGCCGGTGATGCTGTGTGGCGCGATGTTGCTTTCCTGCGGAGGGAGCGGAGGGCCAATGCCCGAGGGCGATCTCGAAATTGCATCTGACATTTCCGAGCGACGTCTGCAGTTCGAGAAGCGGGAGCTGACGGCCGACGTCTCCCACCTTTCAGACGGCGACCGTCAGGCGCTGAAGCACCTGGTGGCCGCGGCCCGGTCGATCGACGAGATCTTTACCCTGCAGGCGTGGACGGGGAACCCGGAATTCGCCCGTCAGGTCGATTCTCTGGCGGGAAAGGGAGCCGATGCCGCAAAGGAGTACTACCGGATCATGTACGGGCCGTGGGATCGGCTGGTTCATTTCGAGCCGTTTCTCGGCAGTCGCCCCCACCCCAAGGGTGCTGGCTATTACCCGGAGGATATGACGGTTGACGAGTTCGAAGGCTGGCTCGATGAACATCCCGATGATCGTGAGGCATTTACCTCCCTGTTCACTGTCATTCGGAGGACCGGTGATGGTCTGATGGCCGTTCCCTATTCGGAAGCCTATCGCTCGTACCTCGAGGCTGCTGCGGAACATCTCCAGGCCGCGGCGGCAGTTACGGACAACCAGAGTCTACGGCGTTTCCTCGAGCTTCGTGCGGAAGCGTTTTTCACCGATGACTATTACGAATCCGACAAGGCCTGGATGGATCTCGACTCCGCCATCGAGGTCGTGATCGGACCTTACGAGACCTACGAAGATCAGCTCTTCGGCTACAAGGCCGCCTTCGAGGCATTCGTGTGTGTTGCTCAGCCCGAAGACTCGACCCGGCTGGAAATCTTCAAGTCGCAGCTCCCGTTCCTCGAGCGCAACCTGCCGATTCCTGACGAGCACAAGAACCTCGATCGGGGTGTGGAATCACCGATTCGGGTCGTCGACGAGCTCTTCACTGCCGGTGACACCCGGGCGGCCGTCCAGACGATCGCCTTCAACCTTCCCAACGACGAACGGGTGCGCGAAGAGAAAGGCTCGAAAAAGGTGCTTCTGAAGAACATCATGCGGGCCAAGTATGACGCGATCCTGACCCCGATCGCTGGACGCGTGTTGCCGTCGGAGGAGGCCGGAAACATCGATTTCGAGGCGTTTTACCAGTTCACTCTCCACCACGAGCTCTCGCACGGTATCGGTCCCGGTCAGATCGTGATCGATGGCCGAGACACGGAGGTTCGGCTCGAGCTCAGGGACCTGTACTCGGCCTTCGAGGAGGCGAAGGCGGATGTGCTCGGGGTCTACGATATCTATGCCCTTGTCGAAAAGGGCGTGATGGACCAGGCGATTCTTGAGCACTTGCCGTGGACGTTCACCGCGGGGATGTTCCGCACCACTCGTTTCGGCGTCGCCGAGGCTCATGGTTTGGGGATGGTCCTCCAAGCCAACTACCTGATCGAGAAGGGGGCGGTGGAGATTACCGAGGATGGCCTGTTTCGGCCGGTGCCGGATCTTTTCGAGAGCAGCTTCGGTGAGCTCGCCCACGACCTCCTGATGATTCAGGCGCTCGGTGACTACGATGCGGCGGTCGAGTTCGTGGAACGCTACGGCACGGTGCACCCGGCGATGGCGGCGGCGATAGCCAGTCTCACGGATCTCCCGGTTGACATCGAACCCGATTTCCCGCTCGAGGGGCTGCAGTGATGCAGATCTGGGGAGTTGAAGGGCGAACCGCCATCGTTTGCGGATCGTCGTCGGGTCTCGGTTACGCGGTAGCAGAGCTGCTGGCTCGTTCCGGCGCGCAGGTGATGGTGGTGTCCCGCTCGGCTGAGCGGGTGGGGCAGGCGGTCGAAAGAATTCGTGCCGGCGGAGGACCCGCCGTCGATGGATGTTCGGCGGATTTTACGGATGAGAACGCTCCGCAAAAGGTGGTTGCAGCCACCCGCACGGCGTTTGGCGCGCCGGAGATAGTGGTTACGAACAGCGGCGGCCCGCCGGGCATGCCGGCGACGGCGGCGACTGCCAGTGACCTGAATGCGGCAGCCGCTCTCCTGCTCCTGCCCGTGCAACGATTCGCCGAGCTGACCTTACCCGAAATGCGCGAGGCGGGTTGGGGTCGAATTGTCGGGATCACCTCGATTGCGGCTCGAGAGCCGATGCAAGGGCTGGTTCTTTCCAATGCCCTCCGGGCGGCGGTCACCGGCTATCTCAAGAGTGTCTCGGACGAGGTCGCGGCGGACGGGGTGACCGTGAACACCGTGTGTCCCGGATTCACCGCCACTGACCGGCTCGGAGAGCTGGCCGATTTCGTCGCAGAGCGTGATGGCGTGACTACGGAAGACATCTTCGCCGGATGGTCCGCGATGGCTCCTGTCCGGCGCCTGCTGAAGCCCGAAGAGGTCGCAGCAGCGGTCGGATTCCTCTGTTCCGACATGGCTTCGGGCATCACTGGTGTCGCCCTGGCGGTTGACGGAGGCCTCGGTAGGAGCCTGATATGAAACCTCAATTTTTCGCCGCATGGGGGGCAAAATTGATAATGGACATTTGTTGTGAATAGGTTCACAATCTTTTGGCGCGGGTGAATGACCCGCCGAGCGACATACTTCGAGAGTTAGGGAGGAGATTCCATGCCGACTCGGGACTTGACGTTCGCGATCGTCGGATCCGGTGGTGACGGAGTCATCACGGTGGGAGACATGATGGCGCAAGCAGGCGCCTCCGAGGGCCTCCACGTGATGGAGGTGGAGGCCTACGGGCCACAGATTCGCGGTGGTGAATCATCCTGTACCGTGCGCCTGAGCGCCGACCCGATATTTGCCCAGGGCGATCTCGTGCAGGTGCTGGTAGTGTTCAACTGGGCGGACTTCGGCCAGTTCCGCGGAGAGATCATCTGCGGGGAGAATGCCGTGGTTCTCTATGAGGCGACCGACGAAACGCCGCGTGACGAGATCGACCTCGGGCCGGTTGAGGAAGTGCAATGGGTGCCAGTGCCGTTCATCGACCTCGCTAAGGAGGCGGCCGGCACCACTCTCGCCAAGAACATCGTCACTCTGGGTCTTTTGGGCGAACTGTTCAATCTGCCGCAGGATGCAATGAAACGGGCCATTGTCCAGAAATTTGAGAAAAAGAAGAAGGGAGTGCTCGAGGCCAACATCAAGGGCTTCGAAGCCGGTATCAAGCATGCTTCCGAGATCGAAGAAGCGGCGACCGGTATGCGGCTCCAGTACACCCCTAGCGAGCCGATGCTCCTGATGTCCGGCAACGAGCTCTCCGCCGTGGCCGCCTTGCACGCTGGCTGCCGGTTCTTCGCCGGCTACCCGATCACTCCGTCCTCCGAGGTGCTCCATCTGCTGTCGGAACTGATGCCGAAAGTTGGTGGATATTTGGTTCAGACCGAGGATGAGCTTTCGGCGATCGGCGCAGTCATCGGCGGCTCCTTCGCCGGCGTCAAATCGATGACCGCGACCTCGGGCCCCGGCCTCGCCCTGATGACCGAGATGCTCGGACTGGCCTCGATGGCCGAAATTCCGGCCGTGATCATCGATGTTCAGCGTGGTGGCCCTTCGACCGGCCTTCCGACCAAGTCCGAGCAGTCGGATCTGTGGCAGGCGTTGTGGGGATCGCACGGTGACGCACCGAGAGTGGTGTTGGCTCCGGCGGATGTCGAGGATTGCTTCCATGCGACGGTAGCTGCGTTCAACATCGCCGAGGAAGCGCAGGTGCCGGTCATCGTGCTGTCGGACCAGTTCGTCGCGCAGCGGCGCGAGACACTTTCGATGCTCACTCTCGACCACGAAGTCATTGGCCGCCAGGTGCCCTCCGCCGGGGACCTGCGAGACTACAAGCGCTACAGGGACACAAAGTCGGGCGTCTCACCGATGTCCTGGCCGGGGATGAAGGGCGGCGAGTACCAGACCAACGGTCTCGAGCACGCCGAGGACGGATCACCGACCTCGATGCATCTCGTCCACGAGGCGATGAATGCGAAACGGTACCGCAAGCTCCGCCTGGTTCGAGCGAAGTACAGCTTCTACCGACGCTATGGCGCAGAAAAGGCGGACGTCGGAATCATCTGTTGGGGCTCTGCCAAGGGCCCGGTCAAGGAAGCGGTGCAGAGGGCGGCGGCGCGAGGGGAGAAGGTCTCCGCATTCGTGCCCCAGCTCCTTTACCCCTTCCCCTACCACGAGTTCAACGAATACCTCAAGACGGTCGACAACGTGATCGTTATCGAGCTTTCGTACTCGGCACAGTTCTACAAATACCTGCAGACCTTCCTCCAGCTTCCCGAAGCGAGGACGTTCGTTTACAAGCGTTCCGGCGGCAAGAATCTGACGGTCTCCGAGGTTGAAGACAAGATCCAGAAAGTGCTGGAGATGGGCGCCCTCCGGCGGGAGGTGTTGGTATGAGTCCGCCAACCAAAGTCGAGTTGAAACCTGGTGCCTACAAATCCGACCTCAAACCGGTGTGGTGCCCTGGGTGCGGAGATTTCGGCGTCCTCAACGCCCTTTATCGGTCGATGGCAGCGCTCCAGATCGAACCCTGGAACACGGTGATTCTGTCCGGGATCGGCTGCTCTTCGCGCCTACCGGGGTACGTAACGACCTATGGTTTCAACGGGGTTCACGGTCGCGCGCTGACCCTCGCCACTGGCGTCAAGATGGCTCGGCCCGAGCTTACGGTGATCGCAGTCGGTGGCGATGGCGATGGTCTCGCGATCGGCGGGAATCACCTGATTCACGCCTGCCGGCGCAACCTGGACGTCACCTACATCCTGATGGACAACGAGATATACGGTCTCACCAAGGGGCAGGTGGCGCCGACGACGCCGATCGGTGACAAGACAAAATCGACCTACTGGGGCAACCCGGAGCCAGCGTTCGATCCGTGTGAGCTCGCCATTTCGACCGGCGCGACTTGGGTTGGACGTGGTTTCTCGGGCGATATGAAAGGCATGACCGAACTCATCACCTCGGCGATGGAGCACAGCGGATTCAGCTTCCTCAATGCGATGTCGCCCTGCGTCACTTGGCGCGGCGACGACGAGTTCAAGAGGCTCAAGGATATCCACCAAAAGCTGCCGGAGGATCACGATCCTTCGAAGCGATCCGAAGCGATCAAGTACACCCGCGAAAAGGATGTGATGACCACCGGTGTGCTGTATGAGGTCGAGGCTCCGACGATGATCGACCGGGTCGAGGCTATCAAGCGGGAAGCCATGGGCGATGAACCCGCCATCTCGACCAAGGAGATCTTGAAGAGGTTCTATCCGTCCTTCTGAGGCTGCCTCTCGTCGATTCCACACGGGCACGGGTTCACCCCCGTGTCCGTGTCTATTTCGTTCCCGCTCCCGATTTGCCATTCGCCCATGGCGTCAATCGAGCAGAATCCCGCCCCCTCCCCGCACCCACCCTCAGAAAGCCACGATGGGCTGAGCCCACCGCGCCTTTCTGAGAGAAGGATGTGTTTCTGGCCTGCGCCGTCGCTCACAGGCTCGTACCTTCGCTTCTCAATCATGTCGGTGCTACGGGATGCTCCCGCGACTCCACCCTTGTTTTATTTGCATCATTAGAATCTCAACCGTCAATTCCATATTTCGACCGATGCAGTTGCTGGATGACATTCTGAAAAACCAATGATCCCTTGGTGCTCTTGCCGTCTTGGCGGCGAAACGCGGTGGATAGCGTCCAATGTCTCTGTCCATCTGCGTGATCTGCGGTTCTTCCGCGTTGGGCGGGGCATCGAGCACCCAGCATCCAGCATCGATTTTCGGGTGGACGCGCAGAACCTTAATCTCAATCACAAAAACAATCTCGCGAAAACACTTGACGCCTTTGGATGAGGATATAAATTGTTAACGGCGGAAAATATTCGCCGTGTGAAATATGTCAATCGGCGACGATCGCATTGGTTCGCTCGATGGCCCCGCGGATGCGGGCGTGCCGAGTGCGCATTTCTACCGCTTTCTTCGATCGGGACATGTACTGCGATCGCTGCTGCGCGAGTTTCTCGAAGAGGGTTTCCTGCACAAGGTTCCTCCACATCGTCTGACCCGCTCCCAGTTCTGTTTCCTCAAACTGATTGCCGCAAAATCCGATCTCCAGGTCGGTGAGCTCGCGCGAGCCCTTGGGGTTTCGCCGGCGGCGAGCAGCAAAAACCTCGACCGGTTGGAGCAGCTCGGTCTCGTCTACCGCGAGACCTCGGAACACGACCGCCGCGTCATCACGTTGCGTGCCAGCAGCATGGGAGAGGCTCTCGTACGCACCTACGAGAGCCTCAAGGCTGCGCATCTTTTTCCGGTCATCGAGGCGCTCGGTGAAGAGAAGACAACCCAGCTCTGTGACCTCTTAGAAGAGGTGTGTGGCGCGGTTCTCGAGAGGGCCGAGCATCCCCGAGAGACATGCCTGCGCTGTGCCGGTTACTACCTCCCGAACTGTTCCTTCGAAAAGTATCAGGGGGAGTGTGCCATGCGACCGCGAAAGAAAGACGGGCCGGAGGTGGAAGCGTGAAGAACGAATCCGGAACTCTGAATTCGGAAGTCGGAATTTCGATCCAGCTCAGCGGAGACATCTCCGGGGGGCAGGGGCGGCATTACGAATTCCGAAACCCGAATTCCGAATTTGCCGAAAGACACCTCCACGTGAAAGCAAGCCTTATAGCTGAATCAGAGTTCAAAGATTCGGAGGACTGAATGGCCAGGGGATGGAGAACACCGCTTGATGCAGACAAGGTCAAGGTTCCGGTAGGCACCGTCTATGTCATAACCGATCGGTGCAAGGGCTGCGCCTTCTGCGTCGAGTTCTGCCCGAAAGACGTGCTGGTCATGTCCGAGGGATTCAATCGCAAGGGCTACCACCCACCCGAGGTAGTCAAGGATGGTGAATGTGTGAACTGCAATCTCTGCGAGATGATCTGCCCCGACTTCGCGATCTTCTGCGTGCCGGCGGAGGATGAAGCGGTGGCGGACGAGGGAGGTCCCAATTGAAGGCTGATCCTGCTGGTGTGCTGACCGGCGTCCATTACCTCGATGGTGACTACGCCTGTGGCGAAGGTGCCATGGCTGCGGGCTGCCGCTTCGTGGCCGGCTATCCCATCACGCCTTCCACCGAGGTGGTTGAACGAATTTCTCAGAGATTCCCGATGATGGGCGGCACCTTCATTCAGATGGAGGACGAGCTCGCGAGCATGGCAGCGATTGCCGGCGCGGCGTGGACGGGTTCGAAATCCATGACCGTGACCTCGGGGCCGGGTTTTTCCCTGATGATGGAGAACATCGGGCTGGCGACGATGATGGAGGCACCGTGCGTGGTCGTCAACGTACAACGCGGCGGTCCCTCCACCGGCCTTCCCACCATGGTCGGACAGGCCGACATGATGCAGGCGAGGTGGGGCTCGCACGGTGATTACGAGCTCATTGCATTCAGCCCCCAGTCACCTCAGGAGGCCTTCGATCTCACGATTGAGGCCTTTAATCTTTCAGAGACCTGGCGGGTGCCAGTGATGTTCATGATGGACGAGTGCGTCGGCCACATGACCGAAAAAGTGGTGATTCCTCCTGCCGAAGAGATCGACGTCGTGCCACGCAAGCTGACCGACAAAAAACCAGGTGACTACCTGCCGTACGAGATCAATGGCAAACCTGTTCCTGAGATGGTGCGTGCTGGCGACGGTTACCGTTTCCACACCACTGGCCTGACCCACGACAGGCGCGGCTACCCGGTGATGTCGGCGGAGTGCCAGGGGGAGACCGTCAAACGGTTGATCGATAAGATCCGCCTCAACGCCGATCAGATCGTCCGCTACGAAGAGGAAGACACCGATGGCGCCGACATCGTCGTCGTGGCCTACGGAATTACCGCGCGGGTGGCGCGTGCCGGCATCGACATGGCGCGTGCCAAGGGCATCAAGGTCGGCTTCATACGGCTGATCGTGGTCTGGCCATTCCCCGAGACCCGCATCCGGGAGCTCGCTGACCAGGTCAAGGCCTTTGTCATGCCTGAGATCAACTACGGGCAAATGGTGCTCGAACTCGAGCGCTGTGCCGCCGGCAAGGCAAAAACGACGCTGGTGCCCCACATGGGTGGAGGCGTGCACGACCCGGCCGATATCTGCAAAGCCATCGAGGAGGCCGCCAAATGACCACACCAACAGATGCGACCCTCGCCCAAGAGCATCCGATTGCGCCGTTTCTGCGGATGGATAGGATGCCCCACATCTGGTGTCCCACCTGCGGTATCGGCACCGTCGTCAAGTGTTTTGCGACTGCTCTCGACGAGGCGAAGGTGGATCTCGACAAGGTGGCGATCACCTCGGGCATCGGCTGCACCGGACGCGTGGCAGGCTATATGAACCTCGATGCCTTCCACACCACGCACGGCCGCGCCATCCCTTTCGCCACTGGTCTCAAGCTCGGTCGCCCCGAGCTCGAGGTCGTGGTTTTCTCAGGAGACGGCGATCTCACCGGAATCGGTGGCAATCACTTCATTCACGCAGCGCGACGCAACATGGACATGCTGGTCATCCTGGTCAACAACTTCATATACGGCATGACCGGCGGGCAGAACGCGCCGACCACACCCCAGACGGCACGATCGTCGACGATGCCATACGGGAACTTCGAGAGGCCCTTCAATCTGCCCCACCTGGCGGCGAGCTGCGGCGCCTCCTTTGTTGCACGATGGACCTGCCTGCACATTCGGAGGCTCACGAAGGCTATCCGTACGGCCCTCAGTCGCCGGGGTTTCCGCTTCATCGAGGTCGTCGCGCCTTGCCCGACCCTCTACTCGCGGCTGAACAGGCTTGGAAGCGGGCTCGATCTGATCAAGTTCTACCACGACAATTCGGAGATCAAACACGGCGCCGATACGCGCGAGGTCGATATCGCCTACCAGGACCATTTTATCTGCGGCAACTTCGTCGACGAAGAGCGCCCGACGTTCATCGACATGATGCACGCGCACTACAAAGAAAGGCTGGGTGATCGTTACGTTCCGATGCCTGATGAGGGGGGGTGGATCCATGAATAGGACCGAGATCCGCATCACCGGATTCGGTGGCCAGGGTGTGGTGCTCGCCGGCCACATCATAGGTCACGCCTGCGCGGTCAACGGTGGCAAGCACGCCACCATGATCCAGAGCTTCGGACCGGAAGCCCGGGGCTCGGCCTGCTCGACGACCCTGGCCGTTTCGGACACCGAAGTGCTCTATCCCTATATCGGTCGTCCGGACATCTTCGTGGTCATGTCGTTTGAGGGTTACGAGAAATACCGCGACGAGCTCAAGGACGACGGAATCCTCGTCTACGAGAAGGACCTGGTTTCGTTCGAGCCGAAGGAAGGCCAGACCGCCTACGGTGTGTCGTCGACCCGCATTGCCGAGGAAATCGGGCGAGCCATCGTGCAGAACATCGTCATGCTCGGTTTCTTCGCGGCGGCCACCGAGATCGTACCGGTCGAGACAATGCGGCTGGCGGTTGAGCAGTCGGTGCCGAAGGGAACCGAGGAGGTCAATCTGAGGGCCTTCGACGCGGGTTGCGCCGCATTCCAGGAGAGCTACGGCAGCGGGGCGAAGAAGCAGGAAAAGGCCGCGCCGGTGGGGAGCTGATATGGCTAAGGTCGGCGTGTTCGTCTGTCATTGTGGCGAGAACATCGCCCGCACAGTTCAGGTGAAGGACGTGGTGGAATTCGCCAAAGATATTCCCGGGGCCGCGGTTTCGGAAGACTACCCCTATCTGTGCTCGGCACCCGGCCAGCAAATGGTGATTGACGCCATCGAAGAGCATGGCCTCGACCGGGTGGTGATCGCGGCCTGCTCGCCGCAGCTGCACGAGCCGACCTTTCGTGCGGCTGCCGCCCAGGCGGGTCTGAACCCTCACCTGGTCGAAATCGCCAACATCCGCGAGCACTGCTCGTGGGTTCACCACGATTCCGACGAAGCCAGCGCAAAGGCCTGTCAGACGGTCACCGCGGCTGTCGAGCGGGTCAAACGTGCCAGACCTCTCAATCCCGTCGAGGTGCCGGTGACCAAACGAGCGCTTGTCATTGGTGGCGGCGTCGCCGGAATTCGTGCGGCCCTCGATATCGCAAATGCCGGCCACCCTGTGGTGTTGGTCGAGAGGCAACCGTCGCTTGGCGGCAACATGTCGAGGCTGTCGGAAACCTTTCCGACCCTTGACTGCTCGCAGTGCATTCTGACCCCGCTTATGGTGCAGGTCTCGCGACACCCCAATATCGAGCTTTTGACCTACTCCGAGGTCGAGAGTGTGTCTGGCTATGTCGGCAATTTCACAGTCCGTATCCGCAAGAAACCGAGCTTCGTGGTGGCCGAGGACTGCACCGCGTGCGGTGACTGCGCCGAGGTCTGCCCGCAGCCGGGTGGCAACGAGTTCGACATGGGTCTTTCAACCCGCAAGGCGATCTACATCCCGTTTCCGCAGGCGGTACCATCGACATTCACCCTCGACGCCGAGCGCTGCCTCAACGCCAACCTCGATTCACCGACTGGATTCCGGGTTTTGGCGTGCAATAAGTGCGACCAGGTGTGCAAGCCGCAGTGCATCGACTTCGACATGCAGCCCGAGCTCATCGAGCGTGAGGTTGGCGTCATCATCGCCGCTACAGGCTTCGACCTGCAGCTCGGCCAACAGGCCGAGGAGAGCGGCTACGGGAAGTTCGTCGATGTGATGGACGGCCTCGAGTTCGAACGCATGCTCTCCGCCTCCGGCCCGACCGAAGGCGAGGTTCAGCGGCCGTCCGATGGCAAGACCCCGAAGGACGTTGTCTTCATCCAGTGTGTCGGTTCACGAAACCCGGAACATGGGGTTCCCTACTGCTCGAAAATCTGCTGCATGTACACCGCCAAGCACGCTTTGCTGCTGCGCCACAAGGTGCCGGACTCCAGGGCCTACATCTTTTACATGGATATCCGTGCCGGAGGCAAGGGCTACGAGGAGTTCGTCCACCGGGCGATGGAGGAAGAGCGGGTGATGTACATCCGCGGCCGTCCCAGCCGGATCATCAAGGAGGACGGCAAGCTCAGGGTGCTCGGCGTCGACACGCTGTCGGGCAAACATATCGAGATCGACGCCGACATGGTGGTGTTGGCGGCAGCGATGGAACCGGCCGATCACGGCGAGATAGCCGGCAAGCTGCGAATCGCCGCCGATACCCACGGGTTCTTCAAAGAAGCGCACCCCAAGCTGCGACCGGTCGAGACCCTGACTGCGGGGATTTTCCTTGCCGGCGCCGCGCAGGCGCCCAAGGACATCCCGGAGACGGTTTCGCAGGCTTCGGCTGCGGCCTCCAAGGGCATGGAAATGCTGTCACGGGAGGTGCTCGAGCGCGACCCGTCGACTGCGCATGTCGATGAAGCGGCATGCGCCGGCTGTTTTGAATGCCTCGCGGTTTGTCCCTACGGTGCGATCGAGCGCAAACAACTGCTCGATTCCCAGGGTGAGGTCGTGCGCGAGGTGGCAGCTCCCAATCCGGCGATGTGCGAGGGCTGTGGCCTGTGCACCGTGACCTGCCGCGGCGGCTACATCGACCTCGAGGGCTATAGCGACGAGCAGTTCTTCGCCCAACTCGGTGCGCTGGGCGCGTTGCGGGAGGTGGTCGAACGATGACTGAAGCGAATGTCAGCACCGCCCGGAGCAGCGCTGCTTCCGTGCCCGAGGACTGGAAGCCACATATCGTCGCCCTCGTCTGCAATTGGTGCAGCTATGCGGGCGCAGATATGGCCGGTACGACCCGGCTCCAGTACCCGGCAAACGTGCGCATGGTGCGATTCCCCTGCACTGGCCGCATGAGCCCATTGATGATTCTGCGTGCCTTCGAGCTGGGTGCCGACGGAGTTCTGGTGTCGGGTTGTCATCCTGGCGACTGCCACTACGTCCAGGGAAACCTCGTCGCGCGCCGCCGTTTCACCATTTTCAGGTCGCTGATGGACTTCATCGGCATCGACCTCAACCGGTTGCATTTCGCGTGGGTGTCTGCCGCCGAAGGCCACAAGTGGGCCAAGGTGGTCGCTGAGGTCACGGATAAGGTTCGTGAGGCGGGGCCGCTGCCAGCCTACGGCGGTCCCGAGGGTTGGGCAGGCCTCGAATTGCCCGAGGTGGAGGGTGGCGGGCCTCAGGAATATAATGAAGTTCAGATGAAGGCGCTTCGCGGCAACCTGCGTAAGGCAGCCGCTGAGCTGCTCTCCTCGGGTCGCGCGGGTGCCGTCGTCGGCTACGGCCAAGGCTCTTTGTCCGGAAAGACCGTTCCGGTTTCGGTGATTGATACAGCCGAATGCGACAAGCTGCAGTGGAACCAGGCGTGTCACAGCAACCTCTCCGCCTACCTCCGCGACGCGTTGTCCGATCACGAGCGGGTCGCGCTTGTGGTCAAGACCTGTGATCTCGGTGCGGTGACCGGCCTGCTTCGCGAGGGACAGGTCGGGCGCGATCAGGTGCGCCTGATCGGCGTCCAGTGTCCCGGAGTGATAGACGGCGAAGGACTCGCCGCCAAGTGCCTGGCGTGCTCCGGCGAACCGCACCCGGTGTGCGATCTTGTGGTGACCGTCGATGGCGTGAGCGAGAGTTGTGCGGACCCGGGTGATGCCGCTCTCGACCGGCCGGACGCTCGAGACGAGCAGATCGCTCACCTCGAGAGCCTCCCGCACAGCGATCGCTGGGCCTTTTGGCAGCGTCAGTTCTCTCGCTGCCTCCGCTGTTATGCCTGTCGGGCGGCGTGTCCGATGTGCTACTGCTCGTCTTGTATCAGCGAAAAACACCGTCCGCAATGGGTCTCGACCTCGATCGACAGCCGCGGTAACAGCTCCTGGAACATCATCCGTGCGGTTCATCTGGCTGGCCGCTGTTCGGGCTGTGATGAATGTGCGCGCGTCTGTCCAGCAGATATCCGTCTCGACCTGATCAACCGCAAGCTGGCGTTGGAGGTCGAGAAGCAGTACGGCAACGTCGGTCTGGATCCAGAGCAGAAGGCCGCGCTCGTCGATTTCCGGATGGAGGACTCTGAGGAGTTCATTCTGTGAGGAGCAACTGATGGATTGCACCGAGTGGATGCTCAACGATGAACAGCTCCGAGAGTGGTTGAAGGACCTGCTCGACGCCGGAAGCGACGTCATTGCGCCGGTGGAGGAGGACGGGGTCAAGATATTCCGTCCGATCAGCAGTCCGGAGCAGGCTCTGATCGAAGAGTCGGGGAAGACCCGGTGGTCTCCAAAGGAGTATTTCTTCCCGAGGACGGAGGCGCTGTACCACTACGATCTCTCGGCTTCGCTGGTGCAGCTCCGAGATCCGGAGGGACCCGAGCGGCCGCAGGTGCTCGTCGGTGTTCGCAGCTGTGACGCGTCGGGGCTGGTCCGGCTCGACGAGATCTTCCTGTCGGGCACTGGCGATCCTCTGTATGCGAAGCGGAGGGCAAACACCACCGTCGTCTCGGCCGGATGCGGTGCGGCCGATCCGGAGTGCTTCTGCACCGCCATTGGAGGTTCGCCGGTAGGAGAGGAGGGGTGCGACGTGCAGCTCGTACCACTCGAAGGAGCTTGGATGCTCCGGGTCCTGACCGAAAAGGGTCGGACTCTTGTCGGAAATGGCGCTGCCGGCTGGGGCGAAGCCTCGGCCAAGGACACGAAAAAGATCGCGGCGCTCGCCGACCGGGTGGCCGAGCAAATCGAACGGAGCCCGGTAAACAAACAGTGGTCACAGGTGCTCGAGGACGGTTTCGAGCACGGAGCCTGGGACCGGCTCGCCCAACATTGCCTTGGCTGCAGTGTGTGTGCCTACGTCTGTCCGTCTTGCTCCTGCTTTGACATGAACCACGAGGCGAATGCATGGGGCGGCGGTCAGATTCGCTCGTGGGACGCGTGCACCTTCCCACTGTTCACCCAACACGCCTCGGGCCACAATCCACGTCAAACGAAACAGCAGCGTTACCGCCAGCGGGTGCTTCACAAGTTTGCCTTCAGGGAGCGGGACGAGGACCCGTTCCGCTGCGTCGGCTGCGGTCGTTGCGTCGCGCTGTGCCCGGCGGGCCTCGACATCGTGAGCACGGTGTCCGCGGCAGTCGAGGCCATCCGGGAGGAGGGTGCAGATGCCGCTCGCTGAAGCCATGCCCAACCCGTACCAGCCGAGCCTGATGAGGATCAGCGAATTTATTGACGAAACCCCAGATGTCAGGACCTTGCGGCTGCATTTCGTTGAGGATGCCGAAGCCACTGATTTCGAGGGCTGGGAGCCGGGGCAGTTCGGCCAGTTTACCGTCTTCGGTGCCGGAGAATCGGTGTTCGCGATCTCCAATCGGCCGTGGCGCCGTGGGGAGACCGGCGCATCGGCGCCCATCGTCGAGTGCACATTCCGCGTTGTCGGCAAGGTCACGACCGCCCTCAGGATGATGTCGGCGGGACAGGTCATTGGCTTCCGCGGTCCTTACGGGAACCACTTTCCGGTCGACGATTGGAAGGGGAAGCATATCGTCTTCATCGGCGGCGGCATCGGCATGGCGGCGCTGCGCTCGGCGATGCTCGAAGTCATCGATCGAAAGGCCGAGTTTGGCGATGTGTTGATTCTCAACGGTGCGCGCTCGGTGGCCGATGTCGTCTACAAGAGCGAAATGCCGCAGTGGCAGGAGGTAGACGGTGTGACGGTTGTCCGGACGGTTGACCCCGGCGGCGAGACAGAGGCGTGGGATGGCGAGGTCGGCCTGCTGCCGAACGTCTTCGAAACGCTCAAGCTGGATCCTGAGGATCGCATCGTCGTGGCCTGTGGCCCACCTATCATGCTCCATTTCCTGTTCATGAGTCTCGGCAAGGT
>JAJDNM010000042.1 GCA_022340665.1 Acidobacteriota bacterium
CCTCCATCGCGCCGAGCACGTCGCCCCGCTCCGACAGGCGTTCGAACTCCTCGAGCACGGCCTCCTCGACGGTGTCGGTCAGCCACTCGACGATGTGCGAGCCCTGGAGGGGGTTCTCGTTCTTGAGCAGGCCGAACTCCAGCGCGTTGATCAGCTGGATGGCCATCGCGCGGCGGACGGACTCCGGGGTGGGGGTGGTGATGGCCTCGTCGTAGGCGTTGGTGTGCAGCGAGTTGCAGTTGTCGGCCATGGCGAGCAGGCCCTGCAGGGTGGTGCGGATATCGTTGAAGGAGATCTCCTGCGCGTGCAGCGAGCGGCCCGAGGTCTGGATGTGGTACTTGAGCTTCTGCGAGCGCTCGTTGCCGCCGTAGCGGTTGCGAATTGCGATCGACCAGATGCGCCGCGCCACCCGACCGATGACGGTGTACTCGGGGTCCATACCGTTAGAGAAGAAAAAGCTCAGGTTGTGCGCGAAGTCGTCGATGTGCATGCCACGGGCGAGGTAGGTCTCGACGTAGGTGAAGCCGTTGGACAGGGTGAAGGCGAGCTGGGTGATGGGGTTGGCCCCGGCCTCGGCGATGTGATAGCCGGAGATCGACACCGAGTAGAAGTTGCGGACGTCGTGGTCGCAGAAGAACTGCTGGATGTCGGCCATCATCCTGAGCGCGAACTCGGTGGAGAAGATGCAGGTGTTCTGGGCCTGGTCCTCCTTGAGGATGTCGGCCTGGACGGTGCCGCGGATGGTCTTCATGGTGGCGTCGAGGATCTCGTCCCACTCGCCGTCGCGAAGCAACGGCTCCAGCGCCTCCCAGTCCTTGCCGTCGACTACCGGCTGGAAGGCCTGCTCCGGCTCGGCCTCGAGGCGGCCGGACTCGATCAATCGCTGACGCGCTTGCTGACGGGCGGCAGCGTTGAAGAACATCGCAAGGATCATCGGCGCAGGACCGTTGATGGTCATCGAAACCGAGGTCGCCGGGTTGCAGAGGTCGAAGCCGGCGTACAAACGCTCCGCATCTTCCACCGTGCAGATGGAGACGCCGGCCTCGCCGACCTTGCCGTAGATGTCGGGCCGGGTGTCGGGGTCCGAGCCGTAGAGGGTGACCGAGTCGAAGGCGGTCGACAGGCGCTTGGCGGGCTGCTCGTCGGACAGCAGGTGGAAGCGCATGTTGGTGCGTTCGGGTCCGCCCTCGCCGGCAAACATCCGGGTCGGCAGCTCGGCGGTGCGCTTGAGGGGAAAGACCCCGGCCGTGTATGGGAAGGCGCCGGGGACGTTTTCCAGAAAGAGATATCGCAGGATGCCCGGCCAGGTGATGCGCAGCGGCAGCTGCACCTTGGGTACCTCGGTGCCTGCGAGCGAGGTGGCGGTCAGCGGCACGCTGATTTCCCGCCCGCGAACCGTGTAGGTGAACTCGCGGCCCGCATAGTCCTCGCGAATCTCGGGCCAAGCCGCGATCAGCTTGCGCGAGTCGTCCTCGAGGTCGGCGGCGGTGCGACGGATCTCGGCGTCGAGGTCAGCCAGCGGCGACTCGGCGCCGGCATCGCCGGCCATGATCTCTTCGAAGAGCCTCCACAAGTCCTCGATGCCGCCGCCGCCCTCGCGCTTGCCGAGGATGGCGCGCGCGCCGACCAGCTGGTAGAGCTTCGCCGCCAGCTGGATCTGGCCCTCGGCCCACGCCTTGTAGTCGCGTACGGTGCGCGCGATCTCGCGCAGGTAGCCGGATCTCTCACCGGGGATCACCGGGTGGCGTTGGGGCTCGCCGGCGGGCACGGCCGAGGTGCCCTCGAGGCTCCAGGAGTCGCCGAAATCTTCGGCGAAGCGGACGACCAGCCCCTGGTAGAGGGCGTTGCAGCCGAAGTCGTGGAACTGCGAGGCGATGGTGGCGTAGACCGGCAGCTCCTCGTCGGGCGGGCCGTCGAAAAGCTCGTGGGTGCGGCGGTACTGCTTGCGCACGTCGCGCAGGGCGTCGAGCGCCTTCGGCCGGTCAAACTTGTTGATCGCCACGAAGTCGGCGTAGTCGAGCATGTCGATCTTCTCGAGCTGCATCGCCGCGCCGTACTCGGGGGTCATGACGTACAGCGAGACGTCGGAGATGTCGACGATCTCGGAGTCGGCCTGGCCGATGCCGGAGGACTCGACGATGATGAGGTCGAAGCCCGCGGCCTGGCAGACGGAAATCGACTGGTCGATGTGCCGGGTGAGGGCACGGTGGGCTTGACGGGTGGCCAGCGAGCGCATGAAGACGCGGTCCGAGCCGAGCGAGTTCAGGCGGATGCGGTCGCCGAGCAGAGCGCCGCCGGTCTTGCGCTTGGTGGGGTCGATGGAAAGGATGGCGATGGTGCGGTCCGGGTGGTCTGCGAGGAAACGCAGGACCAGCTCGTCGGTGAGGGAGGACTTGCCTGCGCCGCCGGTGCCGGTGATGCCGAGGACCGGGGCGGGAGTCTTGGGCGCGTCGGTCTCGACCGGCAGGCCCTCCTCGATGCGGGTGATGGCGCGGGAGACGGCCAGCCAGTTGTCGGTGCCGGCGCCGAGCGGGCCATTGGAGTCCAGCTGGGCGGGGTCGAAGTCTGCACTCTCGATCATGTAGTCGATCATGCCGTCGAGTCCCATTTCGCGGCCATCGTCGGGGGAGAAGATCTTGGCGACGCCGTAGTCCTCGAGCTCTTTGATCTCGCGCGGGACGATCACACCGCCGCCGCCGCCGTAGATCTTGATGTGCTCCGCGCCGCGCTCCTTCAGCAGATCGATCATGTACTTGAAGAACTCGATGTGGCCGCCCTGGTAGGAGGAGACCGCGATGCCCTGGGCGTCCTCCTGAATCGCCGCGTCGACGATCTCCTTGACCGAGCGGTTGTGGCCGAGATGGATGACCTCCGCCCCGTGCGCCTGCAGGATGCGGCGCATGATGTTGATGGCGGCGTCGTGGCCATCAAAGAGCGAGGCTGCGGTCACGAAACGCACCTTGTTTTCAGGCTGATAACGGTCAGATGAAGGCATGTGCCCTCCAGCGACGGATTCGGGACGATGATAGCAGGGAGGAGGGTGCTGAATTCGGAATTCGGAATTCGTAGTTCGGAATTGGGAATGCCTCGAACCCGGCCGTTTCGGATTTGGGATTTCGGATTTTCCGCCCGGTCCTCCGATACTCGATCCGCCCGCCCGCACCACAAGGCCAGTCGACCATGTCGGTATCGCTACAATACCCCCCCGAAGGAGACGCGATGACAGTCGATCTCAAAGGAGCGCTCGAATGGCAGCCTCGCGAGGGAGTTCACCGGATTCGGACGATCGACGCCCACACGGGCGGTGAGCCCTTCCGGGTGGTCCTCTCCGGCTACCCGGAGCTCGATGGATCCACTCTGCTGGAGCGCCGGCGATCGGCCCTCGAGCACCACGACGCTCTGCGTACCGCGTTGATGTGGGAGCCGCGTGGCCACGCCGACATGTACGGCTGTGTGCTGGTACCGCCGCAGACCGAGAACGCCGACTTCGGCATCCTCTTCCTCCATAACGAGGGCTACTCGACGATGTGCGGCCACGGCATCATCGCCATCGCCACCGTCGTCCTCGAGGCCGGGATCCTCCCGGCCAAGGAACCCGAGACCACCCTCCGCGTCGACACTCCGGCCGGGTTGATCACCGCCAGGGCACGGGTCGACGCCGGCCGCGTGACCAGCGTCGCCTTCACCAACGTCCCCTCATTCGTGCTGCACCCCAACCGCGAGGTGCAGGTTCCCGGCCTCGGCTCGGTACGCGGTGACGTGGCGTTCGGCGGCGCGTTCTACGTCTTCGTCGACGCGGCGGAGGTCGGCGTAACACTCGGCCCCGAATCCTTCCAGCAGCTGATCAACAAGGGCATGGCCATCAAACGGGCGTTGATGGCCGAAGGTGGCATCACCCATCCCTTCGAGAAGGACCTGAGCTTCCTCTACGGCACGATTTTCACCGGTGTGCCCATGTCGGACGGTGCGGATTCCCGCAATGTCTGTGTCTTCGCCGAAGGCGAGGTCGACCGCTCGCCGACCGGCACCGGGGTATCGGCGCGCGCTGCGATCCACCGGGCCAGGGGCGAGCTGGAGGTCGGCCAGACCATGGTTATCGAGGGCATCATCGGCAGCCGGTTCGCGGTGCGGGTGCTCGAGGACACGAAGTTCGGCCCCTTTCCAGCCGTGATTCCGGAAGTCGAGGGTTCGGCCTCGATCACCGGACGGCACGAGTTCCTGATCGATCCGGACGATCCGCTGCGTAACGGATTCATCCTGCGATGAGTCACAGTTTGCGGTTCATTTCGGCTGAGGATGTCGACAAGGCTCTGTCGATGCCGGCGGCGATCACGGCAGTGCGCCAGGCGTTCATCGATCTCTCCGGCGGCGATGCGGATGTACCGTTGCGGACGCCGCTGGCTCTGGCCGATGGGGGCGCCGCCCTCTTCATGCCGGTTCACCTGTTGCGGGACAAGCGCCTGGGCCTCAAAGTGGTGACGGTCGTCCCGGAAAACGTCGAGCGCAACCTGCCGACGATCCAGGCTCTGGTCGTGGTTTTCGACGCCGAGACGGGCATGCCGCTGGCAGTGATGGACGGTGAGCACCTGACCGCAGTGCGGACCGGTGCCGCCTCCGGGGTCGCGACCGAGGCGCTGGCGCGGAAGGATGCGGCTGTGGCGGCGGTGATCGGTGCCGGCGTCCAGGGGATACGCCAGCTCGAAGCTGTGTGCTGTGTGCGGACCATCCGCGAAGCGCTGGTCTTCGATAGCGACCGCAATCGGGCGGAGGCCTTTGCCACTGAAATGCGGCGTCGACTCGGACGGACGGTGCGGGTGTTGGACAACGTGGCCGCGGTCTTTGCAGCAGACGTCGTATGCACTTCCACCTGGAGCGGTCGCCCGGTGGTGAGCGACGCGGATATTGCGAGTGGTACGCACGTCAACGCGATTGGCGCCTACAAACCGGATATGCGCGAAATCCCGGGCGAGACAATGGGCCGATCGACCGTTTTCGTCGACTCTCGCGAGGCATGCCTGGCCGAGGCCGGAGACCTGGTGATGGCGATGGGGGAGGGACACATCGACCCGGCGGCGTCCCCGGCCGAAATCGGTGAGGTGTTGTCGGGCTCGCGCGCGGGGCGCACCGATGATTCGGAGATCACCATCTTCAAGTCGGTCGGCAACGCAGTTCAGGATCTGGCGGTTGCCGGCCTGGTGCTCGAAGAGGCCGGCCGCCTGGAGCTTGGCACGGAGGTGGCGCTGTGAAGCCGCACCTGCCAATGGTATTGGCCTTGGCCCCTGTCGTCGGGGTTGGTCCGAGCTGGCAATCGCTCGAGGGGATGCTCGGTAGCCTCCCGGTTCGGCGGTTTTGATCCTCGAGATCGTGGAGCTGATCGTTGAAGCGATCGACCCGCGATCGATGGTTGGCTGAGAACCGAGACGGATACGTTAATGTATATGGCGACGCTGACCCGTGGTTGGCGCCGGCGATTTCAGTCGGAGGGCAAGACCAGGTGCAGTTCTGGAAGCGAAACGAAAATCATGTCATCTTCAGTCGATCGCTGGAGTACGCTGATCAGGTGACCGCGTCCGAGACTCTGGTAACGTGGCTCGGCGTGTCCGAGGTGGAGATCCGACAGTGAAGCCGACGCTGGTGATTCTTGCGGCGGGCATAGGCTCGCGATACGGCGGGCTCAAGCAGCTGGAACAGGTCGGGCCCGGTGGTGCGTCGCTGATGGACTACACCATCTACGACGCTTTGCAGACCGGCGTCGATCGGGTCGTGGTGGTGGTGCAGAGGAAGAACGAGGAAGCGGTCCGCAAGCACCTCGAGGAGGGTGCAGGCCGCAAGGTGGACCTGACCTTCGTGCAACAGAAATTGCACGCGCTGCCGGAAGGATTCGTGGTCACACCGGGCCGAAGCAAGCCGTGGGGAACGGGCCAGGCGCTCCTCGCCGCCGCACCCCTGCTCGAAGACGATGACTTCATCGTTGCCAACGCCGATGATCTCTACGGCCGAAAGGCAATTGCCGCCCTCGACGACTACCTCGGCACGCCGTCTCCCGATGGTCTCGCCCGCTGGGCGATGGTGGGCTACCGCCTGGGCGACACCCTGCCGCCAACCGGAGAGGTGTCGCGGGCGCTCTGCGTACAGGACGTCGAGGGATATCTGGTCGGTCTCGAAGAGATACCTGCGATCAGGCGTGATAGAGGCGAGGCGGTGTGGGCTGATGCGGCGGGGAAGTTGCACCGTCAACCTCTGGAGTCCCTGGTTTCGATGAACCTCTGGGGTTTCACCAACGAACTCCTCCGCCACCTCGAGAAGGGATTCGCCGCGTTTCTCGACGACAAACCGTCGGTGAAGGACGAGTACTACCTACCGAAAGCGGTGGCCTTCGCCTTGGGCACCGGGAATGCTCGGGTTGCGGTCCTGCCTGCTGACGAGCGCTGGTGCGGCATGACCTCGCCGGAGGACCGCGAGATCACCGAGGCGGTGCTCGCGGATCTGGTCGACAGAGGCGTGTATCCCGAGAGGTTGTGGGAATAGGTCGGAACTCACCGACAGCGGCGATTTGTGGCCGTAGCCGTGGGGATCGCAGGCTCAGCGGGAGCTGAGCCGGTGAGGAGGGTTGGGAGGCTTTACGGCCACTCGCCGATGGCGGGGAGTCACGACGCCCGAAGGGCGTCAGTAACCCAAAACTGAAAACTCAAAATTCAAAATTCATTCCCGCCCTTGTTCCTTCCTCCACAGGGTCAGGCCGCGGAGGTTGAACACGATCGACACGCCGATGAGGGTGCCCGAGAAACCGGAGACGAAGCCCTGCCAGAAGTCGGTCGGCGGGTGGATGAAGCGCTGCATAACGATGCCGACGGCGAGGCACATCATTCCGAAGGAGGTCATCGCCTGCGAATCGTGAAGTCGTTTTCTCAACAGCATGGTGTCCTCTCAATCCTTGATCCGATACCAGGCCATCGCAGCCAGCTTGACCGCCGCCATGGTGGCGGCGACAGCAAAGAGGTCCCAGCGCCAAATGCCGTTGCCGTAGTAGTGGTAGGCGAATAGCCCAACGGCAAGGACTGCGCCGATGACACCTGCGAGGCTGGTCGACTTGAGCCGATGGATCATGAAACGTTCGTCGGGTTTGCCAAAGGGAATCGGGATGAAGGTCATTTTTCCTCCAGATGGAAGATTTCTTCGGTCGGTCGGTCGAAGACACGGGCGAACTTGAGGGCCAGGGGCAAGCTCGGCACGTAGCGATCGCGTTCGATGGAGTTGATGCTCTGACGCGAAACGCCGACCGCTTCCGCGAGCTGCTGCTGGGTCCAGCCCAGCTCTCCGCGGAGCTCCTTGACCCGATTTGTGATCTTCTCGCTCATGTCAAGCTCGCTTTCCATTGACATTGTAGGGCGTGAAATTCTGTTTGTCAAGTCCGCTTTACATTTGGAATGATGCCGGGCGAATCAGATGCTGGATCCTGGATGCTCGATACTGGCTCCGTCCACCCCTCCCAGGCATGCATCGGCGTCTGGGAATTGCATCGACCATCCGCCGTCCAGCATCCAACATCCAACATCTAGCATCCAGCATCCAGCATCCAGCATCCAGGATGGTGTGGTCGCCGACTTGCTGTAAGCTTTCTCCACTGACGCTTTACGGGGGAATCATGCTCGATTGGATGACCAGTCCCGAGGCTTGGGTCGCGCTGGCGACCTTGACGGCCCTCGAAATCGTCCTCGGTATCGACAACATCATCTTCATCTCGATCCTCTCGGGAAGGCTGCCAAAGGAACAGCGGGCGAGGGCGCGCACCGTCGGCCTGGCGGGCGCAATGGTCATGCGCATTGGCCTGCTGCTGTCGCTGGCGTGGGTTGCCCGACTGACCGTGGAGCTCTTCCCGGTCTTCGGCCACCCGTTCACGGCGCGCGATGCGGTACTGGTTGGTGGGGGCATATTCCTGCTCGGCAAGGCCACTTTCGAGATCCACCACAACCTCGAGGGTGAGGAGGAGGAACACGCGCGGAGCTCGAGCGCGTCTTTTGCCGGCACCATCGCCCAAATCATGGCCCTCGACATCGTCTTCTCTCTCGACTCGGTGATCACCGCGATCGGCATGGCTGAGCACGTGGCGGTGATGGTGGCAGCAGTGGTGATCGCCGTTCTGGTCATGATGATCGCCGCAGGCCCGATCTCCGATTTCGTCGAGGACCATCCGACGATCAAGATCCTGGCGCTTTCATTTCTGCTTCTGATCGGCATGTCGCTGGTCGCGGAGGGGCTCGGTCAACATATTCCCAAACCGCACATCTACTTCGCGATGGGCTTTTCGGTCTTTGTCGAGATGCTCAATCTTCGGATGCGCGGCCGAAGCTGGGAGGCGAAGCCGGTACGCCTACGCCATAGGATCGCCCCCCGCCGCCCGTCGCCGCTGCCGGCGAAAATGCGTATGATCGACGACGACTGATGGTTTATCCGTTCTTCCGCTCGCTGCTTTTCCACCTCGATCCCGAGGTCGCGCACTCGCTGTCGTTGGCGGCAATCGCCAAAATCGGCAGAGCGCCAGGGCTGCGCGAAACAATTACCTCGATCTACTCGGTGAAAACGGCAGAGCCGGTCGAAGCGTTCGGAATTCGATTCCCCAACCGGGTCGGCCTGGCCGCCGGATACGACAAAGACGGCGACGGCTGGCGCGGCCTGGCCTGCCTCGGTTTCGGTCACATCGAGGTCGGCACGGTGACGCCCGCACCGCAGCCGGGTAACCCGGAGCCGCGCGTGTTTCGCCTGATCGAGGAGCGATCGATCATCAACCGGATGGGCTTCCCCGGGCGGGGTGCCGACTACGTGGCTGCGCAGCTCCGCGGCAGGAGGCAGGGCGGGGCTGTGATCGGCGTCAATATCGGCAAGCAGAAGGCAACCGCACTCGAGGATGCGGCCGACGACTACGGGAGGTTGGTCGAGGTGTTCGCCCCGCTCGCGGACTACCTCGCGGTCAACATCTCTTCACCGAACACGCCCGGCCTGCGCAAGCTGCAGGAGGCGTCGTTTCTGGGGACTCTGCTCGGCAGGGTGGCGTCACGTCGCGACCGGACGGCCGACGCGATCGGCCGGCGGGTGCCTGTCCTTGTCAAGCTGGCGCCCGACCTCGACGACGAACAACTCACAACGGCGGTCGATGTGATCGCCGGGTCGGGCCTCGACGGGATTATCGCCACCAACACGACCATCAGCCGTGAAGGCGTCGATCACGCCCTCGCCAAAGAGGAGGGCGGGCTGTCGGGCTCCGCCCTGACCGAGATGAGCACCCGTATCATCGCCCGCATCGCCGAACACACCGGCGGAGAGATCCCGATCGTGGGCGTCGGCGGCATCATGGGTCCCGGGGATGCGCGTGCCAAGCTCGAAGCCGGCGCGACCCTGGTCCAGCTCTACACAGGCCTGGTCTATGAAGGACCGGGTCTGGTCAAGAGAATTCTGAAGGAGCTCTGAATTCCAGGGCAAGTTTTGAGTTCTGAGTTTTGAGTGTTGAGTTTTCCCCCACCCGCCCGAAATAAGGTGGAGGGCGAGTCACGATGCCCGAAGGGCGTCAGTAACTCAAAACTCAAAACTCAAAACTCAACGCTCGTCACTGCACCCAGGGTGGCGGATCGCTTCTCCAGGACCCCGGCGCGAGAGCGAGTTCGCGGCCGAGATCGAACAGCCGCCTCATCTCGGCCGGATTGAACGCGCTGACCGTCGCCTCGGAATGGGTATGCGGGATGCCAACGTAATTGAAGTCGATTCCGTGGCGCTCGGAGAGCGCCCAGATCCGCAACAGATCAGCCGTGGCGACCGATTTCAGGAGGGTGATCATCGATCGCGTGGCGATGTTGACCAGGTTGGGCCTGACCTGCTCGATCGAGGCGTCGATCTGACCGTTGCGAATGACGTAGATCGATACCTCCGGGCGTTTGGTCTGGTCGACCTGGAGCTGTCGGGTGGCTTCAGCGATGTCGACCATCGCCCCCCAGAGAAAAAGCTCGGCCATGACCCCGCCGTCGACGTGCATCTCGTCGTACCGCTCCCCGTCGACCTCGACCTCGAAGTAGACCGGAGGGAAGGCGACCGGTATCGAGGATGATGCGAGAAGGACGCTGCGGAACAGTTCGAGGGAACCCGGGTGGCCGCTCGCAGCGATCGCCCCCATGTTCCAGACGACCAGCCGTTGGGTGTCGAGATTCGTGGTGGCGACGAAAAGGCGTCGTCCTTTGCTGTGTTCCTCGGCGATGGCAGCCAGCAGTTCCGCAGTGACGACTTCCTCGATCTTGCGGGCCAGCGGTTTGGTGGTGGCCAACGAGTCCTTCTTGAAGACTACGAGAGGGTTTCGGATCGTGTAGATATCCTTGTTGGTGACGTTGGTGAAAACCGTCTCGAGCTCGTCGTCGTAGTCGGGGCCGAGAAAGGCGTAGGGCGCCGTCAGGGCGCCGGTCGAGATTCCCGTCACCAGCTTGAAGACAGGTCGCGTGCCGCTTTCCGACCATCCGTTGAGGAAGCCGGCTCCGAACGCGCCGTTGGATCCACCTCCGGAAAGGACGAGCACATTCACGGGATGGTCACCCGTCACCGATGCCTCGGTCGCCCAACCATCACGCACCGCCTGGACGAGGTCTTCCTGGAAATGACGGCTCGGCCGGTCGCTCCAGTCTCTGATGCCCGGCATCCCGGGAATGGTGGCACTGTCCATTTTGTCGATCGGAACCGGTTTGCGATGGACGCTCGAACACCCCGCCATGAGCAGGAGCACCATGGCCGCGAAGACCGGTTTCGTAACGCTCGACGAACTGGTGTTCAGCACTTCAGGGCTACGATACCGGAATTTCGTGACACCTCAAAGCCAGGGAAGGAGGGGCGGCAGATGCGGCTTTCGCGGGATGTGGCAAGAATGCAGGTACGCCGTCTCGCCTTCGGTGCGATATGCTTTTATGGATATGTCCGAGCCGATCGTCTCCGTCCTTCTCCCTGTTTGCGATCCGGGCGAGTATCTGGAGGACTGCATCAGCAGCCTGGAGCGCCAGACGCTCGAGGATTACGAGGTAGTGGCCGTCGACGACGGTTCAAGCGATGGCTCCGCCGAGGTGCTGGATCGGTGGGAGCAGCGAGACCCCCGGGTCAACGTCGTACATCGGGAACGATCCGGCCTGGTGGAGGCCCTCAACACGGGGCTCGAGCTGTGCAAGGCACCATACATCGCGCGGATGGATGCCGACGATATCTGCCATCCGCGGCGCTTGGAGCTGCAGGTTCAAGACCTCGAGGACATGCCGTGGGTGGGCGTGATGTCATGCCTCGTGCGACATTTCCCCTGGCACAACGTGGCGGAAGGCTACCGTCAATACGAAGAGTGGCTCAACTCGCTGTTGATACCGGAATCGATCCATCGTGAGCGGTTCGTCGAATCGCCGATCCCGCATCCGTCAGCTGTTGTGAGGCGCGAGTGCTACGAGGACGTCGGCGGGTATCACGACGAGGGTTGGGCCGAAGATTACGACCTGTGGCTTCGCCTCTTCGGGGCGGGCGTGTGTTTCTCGAAGGTCGAGGCGTACCTCTTTTTCTGGCGCGAGCACGCGGAGCGGTTGACGCGGGTGGACGGCCGGTACTCGGTGGAGAACTTTCTCCGCTGCAAGGCGAAGTACCTGCTCGAAGGACCACTGGCTGATAGAGAGCGCGTGATTATCTGGGGGGCCGGCCAGACCGGGAGGCGCATCTCCAAGCACCTCTTGCGGGGTGGCGCGCCGGTGGAGGCGTTCGTCGACATCGATCCCAAGAAGATCGGCAGCACCTTGCGCGACAAGCCGATCATCGAGGCTGACGAGCTCCGAGCGACGGTCGGACCGAAGATGACAGTGCTCGCAGCCGTCGGCTCGCGCGGCGCCAGGGACCTGATCCGTCGGCAGCTCGAAGGCATCGGAATGCGCGAAGGCACCGACTTCTGGTGCGTGGCGTGACGGCGGGCTGGCCTCGGCAGCCCAGCCGGAACGCCATCCCGAGCGAGGCCGCATAGCGGACGAGTCGAAGGATCTGTGTCAATTCCGGGTCAGCCATTCCCGCCCACCCGGTTGGGGATGGGTACGAGAACAGAGTGGACGGGCGAGCGCAAACCGCTCCCTTACGAGTGTTTCGGCGGACTATCGGGTCGTAGCGGCGGGGTTTGCCCCCGCCCGAGAATGTATCCGACGCCTCAGCCCGGTTCCTTGACCTCGACCGCGCGGAGGTTCCACACCTTTTCCGCGTACTCGTGGATGGCGCGGTCGGATGAAAAGTAGCCCATTGCCGCGACGTTGCGAATCGCCGCCGCCGCCCAAGCGCGCGGATTCTGGTAGAGCTCCGCGGCTTTCTCCTGGGCCTCGACGTAGGACCGGAAATCCGCCAGCACCATGTAGCGGTCGCCGTGCTCCATCAGCGACGACCAGATCTCTCGCAGAGGTTGTGCATCCGAGCCTGCATACACTCCGTCTCGCAGATCGTCGATGACGGCGGCCAGATCCGGATCCGACTCGTAGATCTTCCACGGACGATGGGCTCCGGTCGCGAGGCGGGTTTCCACCTCCTCGGCGGTGAGACCGAAGATGAAGATATTGTCGTCTCCGACCCGCTCCTTGATCTCGATGTTGGCGCCATCGAGAGTGCCCACGGTGAGGGCGCCGTTCAGGGCGAGCTTCATGTTGCCGGTGCCCGAGGCCTCCATCCCGGCTGTCGAGATCTGCTCCGAAAGGTCCGCGGCGGGGATGATCTTCTCGGCCAGCGTGACCCGGTAGTCCGGCACGAAAGCGACGCGGATTCGCCCGTCCACCTCGCGGTCGTTGTTGACCACCTCGGCGACGCCGTTGATCAGGCGGATGATGAGCTTGGCCATGTAATAGGAGGGTGGCGCTTTGGCGCCGAAGACGAAGCTCCGGGGCTGCATATCGCGTGTCGGATCCGCCTTGATCTGCCGGTGGAGGTGGATGACGTGCATGATGTTGAGAAGCTGCCGCTTGTACTCGTGTAGTCGCTTGATTTGGACGTCGTACATCGAGCTCGGATCGAGCCTGACGTTGCAGAGGTTGCGGATCGTCGAGGCCAGGTCCAGCTTGTTGGTGTGCTTGATGGCCAGGAATTGATCCTGGAAGTCGTGGCTGTCCGCGTGGTGGCCGAGGTCCCGCAAACGGTCGAGATCACGAGGCCATTCGCTGCCGATGTGTTCGCTGATCGCTGTCGCAAGCCGCGGGTTGCATGCGAGCAGCCAGCGCCGAGGCGTCACGCCGTTGGTGATCGGCAGGAACTTCTCCGGCCAGAGGTCTGCGAAGTCCTTGACCACCCTCGTCCGCAGCAGTTCGGTGTGGAGCTTGGCAACTCCGTTGACTCTGTGGCTGCCAATGATGGCAAGGTTGGCCATGCTCAACTTCTTGTCGCTGCCCTCGTTCAGGATCGACATTCGGCGCATCGAGTCGGGTTTGTCGACGTAGATGCCCTTGACTGACTCCATGAAGCGCCGGTTGATCTCGTAGATGATCTGCAGGTGACGGGGAATGAGAGGTTCCATGAGCGAAACTGGCCAGGTCTCCAGGGCCTCTGGCAACAGCGTGTGGTTGGTGTACGAGCAGGTTGCTCTGGTGAGCTCCCAGGCAGGAGCCCAGCTGAGGCCTGCGTCGTCGAGCAGATAGCGCATCAGCTCGGCGACCGTCAGAGCGGGGTGTGTGTCGTTGAGCTGGAATGAAACCTTGTCCGGGAGCATCTCCCAGAGCTCGCCATGACGGTGGCGGAAGCGGTCCATCGCGTCGTACACCGAGCACGCCACCAGAAAGTACTCCTGGGCCAAACGGAGGCTGCGTCCGGCCTCGATATCGTCGGCCGGATAAAGAACCCGGGTGACCGCCTCGACGCGTTCCCGCTCTGCCACGGCTCGAAGGTAGCCACCGCGAGAGAAGATGTGGAAGTCGAACTCCGACGCCGCGCGCGCGTCCCACAGTCTCAACACACCCGCAGTGTTGGTTCCGTAGCCGGCGACCAGGACATCGAACGGAACACCGTAGGCCTCGCGCCACCCAGTCCAGGTGGGTCGGGGGCTCCCGCCTTCGCGATGGACCCACTCGATCCGACCGCCAAAGCGGACCGGCACCGTTCGGTCGTGACGCGCCACCTCCCACGGGTACCCCTCGTCGAGCCAGGTGTCCGCCTGCTCGACCTGCCAGCCGTTCTCGAAATTCTGGCGGAACATCCCGTAGTCGTAGCGCAGGCCATACCCGAAGGCCGGATAATCGAGGGTCGCCAGCGAGTCGAGAAAGCATGCCGCGAGGCGCCCGAGTCCTCCGTTGCCGAGGCCCGGATCGGTTTCCTCCTCGATGATGGTGTCGAGGTTGAGTCCGAGCATCTGCATCGCTTCGCGAGCCGTGTCGAGGAGCCCGATGGCGATCAAATTGTTGAGCATCAGCCGACCGACCAGGTACTCCATCGAGAGATAGTGGACGACCTTTGGTTTCGCTTCGTCATATGTTCGACGGGTGAGGATCTCACGGTCGATGATCGACTCGCGCACTGCACGCCCGAGTGCCATCAGGTGGTCGGCGGGGCGCCCGTGACGCAGCTCGAGACCACAGGTGTAGCGGAGATAGTGGAGAAACCGGTCCTTGAACTCTTCGGCCGTCGGCTGCTTGATTTTGACTTCCGGGAGCATGAGCCTCCTTCAAGACGTGGAAATTTAGCACAGAGGTCGCATTTCGAATTTCGAATTTCGAAATTGGAATTTCCCGCCCACCCACCCGGACAACAGCAATTCAAACCCAGAACATCTGATCTCATTTACACTTCCATCCGGACCGACGATCGGACAGAGAGGAAAAATTCGAAATCCGAAATCCGAAATTCGAAATATGTGGTGCGTTAACATTGCCCCAATGAAAACCAACAGAACCGCCGGAGTCATCCTCCATCCGACCTCTCTGCCGTCCCGTTTCGGTATCGGGGATTTCGGGCCGACCGCAGCCGCGTATGTCGAGTGGCTTGCAGGCGCCGGTGCGACCTGGTGGCAGGTCCTGCCCCTTCACCCTCCAGGGCCCGGAGATTCGCCGTATTCGGCGATTTCCACATTTGCCGGGAACGAGCTCCTCATCAGTCCGGACCTTCTCGTCGAGGACGGGGTCCTGAGCGAGGACGGAGTCACCGAGGTGCCGGACCTACCCGCCGAATGGGTCGACTACGAAGAGGTCCGGCGATACAAGATCGGGCTTCTCCGCAGGGCCTACCTGCGTTTTCGTGACGAATCGCCTCCCAAGCTGATGCGGCAGCTCGCCGGGTTTCGCGAGCAACACCGGGCGTGGCTCGCGGATTACACGCTCTTCCGGGCGATTCGCGACAGCCACGATGGAATGCCGTGGTACGAGTGGCCACGTCCCCTCGCGAGGCGTGACTCGGATGCTCTCGTGAGCTGGATGCAGGAGCACCAGCAGGAGGTCGATTTCGTCGAGTTCTGCCAGTTTTTCTTCTTCCGCCAGTGGACTGCTCTACGGGACTGGGCGCGCGAGCTGGGCGTCGGGATTTTCGGCGACGTGCCGATCTTCGTAGCCCGTGATTCGGCCGAGGTGTGGGCCCATCCCGAGATCTTCCTGCTCGACGAAGACCGAAATCCGACGGTTGTGGCGGGCGTCCCTCCCGACTATTTCTCGGAGACCGGGCAGCTCTGGGGTAACCCGCTCTACGACTGGGACTACATGGCAGCCGACGGGTATTCGTGGTGGATCTCGCGCCTTCGTCACATGCTCGAGATGGCCGATCTGGTACGTCTCGATCACTTCCGGGGCTTTGCGGCCTACTGGGAGGTGTCGGCGAGGGCGGAGACTGCGGTCGAAGGGAATTGGCGTCCGGGGCCCGGACGACCGTTTTTCGAAGCCGTTCGTACCGCGCTCGGCGCCCTGCCGCTGGTGGCCGAGGACCTCGGAGAGATCACTCCCGACGTCGTGGCGCTCAAGGAGGAGCTGGGCATACCCGGGATGGCGATTCTCCATTTCGCATTCTCGCCCGAGCCGAGGTCGACCTTCATCCCGTACGCCCTCGAGCGCAACTCGGTCGTCTACACCGGCACCCACGACAACAATACGTCGGTCGGCTGGTACCTGGAGGACGCATCGGAGGAAGAAAAAGACCTCGTACGAAGATATGCTTCGAGCTCCGGCCGGGAGATCCACTGGGATCTGATCAGGCTCGCACTCGGATCAGTGGCCGACACCGCGATCGTGCCTCACCAGGATCTGGCTGGCCTCGGCGCCGACTGTCGCATGAACACGCCGGCGGTGGGCGAAGGAAACTGGCGCTTCCGAATCACCCCTCGAATGCTTGGTGAGGGCATTCAGGCGCGGTTCTGGGACATGGTCGAGGCGTATGGTCGCATGCCGGCCGAGCCAGCCGATGTGACGTTTCGCGAATGACCCCCGGTTAAGGTAATGTAAAAGTTTCCGCGAAATGTTACCTGAGAGTGACGATACTCACGCGTGGAAATTGATCCCCGACCCTTAAATGTTGATACTGGTGGATATGAGAAGAGTCCCGCTCTACCTCGCCGGGTTGATGATGCTCGCCCTGAGTTCCGGTTATGCCGAGGCGACGACGATCGTTCCGGCGGCGGATCCGGGTGAATTGGCTCGCGACAGCCACGCTGTTTTCCTCGCCCGGGCAGGTGCGAGTCGTGCTGTCGAGAGACCGGGCTACCTTGCAACTGCAACCGACATGGAGGTCGTCAAGGTCATCAAGGGACCGCTTGCAGTCGGCGAGGTGATCGAGTCGATCGTTCCTGGTGGCTTCAGTGACGGGATCGGCTGGGCCGTCGCCGGTGCGCCGAAGCTCGAAGAGGGCGAGGTCTATCTCTTCTTTGCCGACAGGGACCCCCGTGGCCGGTGGCAACCGCGGCTGATGGCTGACAGCGTGCTGCGGCGCGAGACCACCGATGATGGAGGGCGCGTTCTGGTGCGGCTGGATGAAGCATCGCACCTCAACCGTGCCGGTGGCTTCGGCAAGGCGGCGCTGGTCCCCGGTCCGGTTATGGAGGATCAGTTCGTCGAGGGGTTGACCCGCAGCCTCACCGGCGAGACGGAATGGAAATGGGATCCGATGCTGCGGGAGGATCTGGCTTCCCAATTTCCAGCCAAGGCCATCCCGGCCGGGTGCGCGTTTATGGAGGACAACGACGGCACGCGCAGTGTTCGCTGGAATCGTTGGGATTTCGGTGGTTCGCCGCTCACAATCCGGGCGGAGGATAGCGGTGATTTCTCGGTGCCCGGTGGTGGCTTTACCGAGGTCAGCAACGCCATCAGCCGGTGGAACAACGAGCCGGACCCAACCAGTATCAACCTTTCCTACGGCGGCAAGGTGAACTTTTTGTTCGGCACGTGCGAAGACGGTGATTTCAACGACTACCCGCCGCCGGGCAACAACATCGTGGTGTTCAACGACCCCTGTGACGACATAGCAGATTTGAATGGTTGCAGCGGAACATTGGCCTTTGGCGGACCCTACTTCGGTTCCATTCATTCGTTCGATGGCACTTCGTGGTGGACCGCGAGTTCCCTGTTTGTGGTTGTCAACAACGGAGCCGGATGTATGCCCGGGAACGAATACGAGCTGATGATCACCCACGAACTCGGGCACGGACTCGGGTTCGATCACGTGAGTGACGGCGGTGCGCTCATGAACGCCAACTGCTGCAACGCGCACAACTCCACTGATATCGCCTGCGCGCAGTATGCATATCCGCTCGGAACGACTCCCGTGGCCACCAACACACCGACGCGGACTCCGACTCGGACTCCGACCCAGGGCAGTTCGATCCCCACGCCAACACCTACGAGAACCCCGACCCGGACACCCACGCCGGGCGGAGGCGGGACAGCGGCGTCCAAGGTGACGGTGCCGGTCGTGGTTCACTCAGACGGCGTCGGCGGGACTGCCTGGCGCTCGGACGTGGCGATCGGCAATCGAAACTCTACCGCTCAGACGCTTCGCTTCACCTACCAGTCGCCGACGAAGGCAAGCTTCCAGGTGACTCGTTCGCTGGCCGGTTTTGCGACTTTGCTGCTCGAGGATCTGGTGCAGAACCTGTTCCGCGCCGGAGATGGTCGCGGTCCGCTCGAGGTGGAGGTTCTGCACGGCGGGAAAGCTCTGCCGGTCGTGGTTTCCCGCGCCTACGCAGAGGCTTCCACCGGCAATCTCGGTTCGGGGCTTCCGGCTGATGTGGAGCATTCGACCAGCGTGGTATCGATGCCGGGTCTCTTCCACGACGGCGATTTCCGTACCAATGTCGCGGTCACAGCGGGTGACGAGGCCACCTGGGCGACCTTCGAGCTATTTCGGGGCAACGACGGGCTGGTGGCTGGAGGCGTGCAGCGGAAAATCGAGGCCGGCGAGCAGAATCAATGGTCGATCAAGCAACTCTTCGGCGAGGTCGCTCGAGACGGCGTTCCGATGACCGTGCGCGTCACCCTGACCCAGCCCGGGATCGTCTACGCCTCGCTGGTCGACAATGCGTCGACAGACTCCGCGGTGTTCCTCGGCAAGGCGCCCGGCTATACCTGGATCGTGCCTGTGGTGGCGCACCTTTCTGGTGCGGGCGGCACCTTCTGGAGCTCCTCGGTGGCGATTTGGAACACCACTGGATTCACCGCATCGGTCGAACTCGAATACCTCCCAGAAAAAACCGATAATTCGAGTGGCGGCATGGTGGCTGAAAACATCCTGCTCGGACCCCACACGACGCGAAATATCGATGACGTGCTGTTCGAGAAATTCGGTATCAGCAACGGCAAAGGCGTCCTCATGGTCAGATCGACCAGGACGGTTTCTGTTGTGTCGCGGGTCTTCACGGCCTGCGAGACCTGTCCGGGCGGAGGCTCCTCAGGCAATGGAGTGAGAGCGGTGCGATCCACGTCGTTGACCTCGGGTGACACTGTGCTTCCGGGGGTCCGCCTGCTCGACGGGTTCCGCACCAATGTCGGCCTGGTGACCGGCGGCCAGTCGGTACCGTTCACAATCGATCTTCGTGACCAGGGAGGCACCCTGCGTGCAACCGCCTTCAAAACGCTTCCGCCGAAGACATTGCAGCAGTGGTCGGTGGAGAATCTCTTCGGCAGGAACTTCGTGAAGCCCGATCCCGCGGGATCGATTGTCGTTTCTGCGGACCAGCCGTATCTGGCCTACATCACCGTCATCGACGGCACCTCGCAAGACCCGGTTTTTGTCATGCCCCAATAACGTTCCACGTTGAAACGTTCAACGTTCAACGTCCAAACGGTTTAACGGTGTTTGATCGACTCCAATTGTTCCTTCATCAGGCCCTCGAAAAGCGGGACCTTGTATCCGTTGTGGGTCATCGGTTCGGCTCCGGCAACGGTCGCCGCTGCGGCTCTTTCGATGGTCGCGCCGTCGAGCGTGGTGCCGATTATCGCCTCCTCGGCGCCCTGTGCCCGCCACGGCACCGGAGCTGCGCCGGAGAGGAAGATCCTCGCCGAGCGGACGGTGTCGCCGTCGAAGACGACGGCCAGGGCGACACCGGCTATGGCGAAGTCCCAAGCCCCACGCGTCCGCACCTTACGATATGAAGATCGCAGCCCCGACCGCGGCGCCGGCAACACGATCTCGGTGAGGATCTCGTCGGGATCGAGCACCGTCTCGCGCCGCGGATCCTCGGTTGGCGGCACATGGAAGGCCTCGACCGCCACCGAGCGGCTGCTGGCGTGGCCGGAAATCCGGCACACGGCGCCGAGCGCAGCGAGGGCCGGTGCGGTGTCCGACGGGTGGACGATGTAGCACAGATCCCCGCCGAAAATACAGTGATAGCGGTTGTCGCCCTCGAAGGCGTAGCACATGTCTCCACCCTTGCGGAGGCAGTGGAAATCACCGCGATAATACCAGCATCGCGGTCTCTGACAGAGATTGCCGCCGATGGTGCCCTGGTTGCGGAGCTGTGGGCTGGCGACCTCTGAGGCCGCCTCGGCCAGGGCGGTGAAGGACGAGGCGACCGGTTCGGCGGAGGCAACATTGGCGACCGATGTCAGCGCGCCGATGCGCAGACCACCGTCGGGAGCCTTGCGGATGCCCACCAGCTCTTTGATCGCCGACAGCGAGACTATCGTGTCGGCACGGACGATTCCGTCGCGGAAACAGCCCATGAGGTCGGTGCCGCCGCCGTGAATCACCGCCGGGCGGTCGTTGAGAACGTTGAGAGCTTCGTTGATGGTGGTGGGGCGGACGTAGTTGAACTTGGGAAGCATCTCAAGCCTCCTTCCGCTGCTCGGCCAGCAGACGTGCCAGCTGGGTGGGGTTGAGCGGAGTGTCTGTCACGCGGATGCCGATGGCGTGAGCGACCGCGTTGGCAATGGCCGCCGCGGTTGGGATGGTTGCCGGCTCGCCGAGTCCCTTGGTGCCGGTGGTGTTGAAATCGTTGTCAGGGATGTCGATTGGCACACAGGCGTGATCCACCGCGACGTCCATCATTGTCGGAATCTTGTAGTCGTGGAAGTTGGCGTTGGCCATCTTGCCCGTCTGGGGGTCGAGCACCCGGTCCTCGGTCATCCCGAAGCCGACGCCCATCACGATGCCGCCGAAGACCTGGTTGTCGTAGGCCAGGCGGTTGAGCACCCGGCCCGAGTCGTGAGCGCCGAGGAAGCGGAGCAACCGCACCTCGCCGGTGAGGGTGTTAACCTCCACCTCGCAGAACTGGGCGGCGAATGGGAAGGTAGCCTTGCCTTCGGGGTTGGGCTCGCGGTAGCCGGTGCCGATTGCGACGCCCTGCCGATCCAGCTTCTCGAGCGCGGTCACCTCGACCGTTTTCTCCGGGTCCGTCCGGCTTGTAATCTTGAATTCGTCGAGCTCCAGATCGATCTCGTCCACCTCGAGTTGTTCGGCCGCCATTCGCAGCAGCTCCTGTTTGACAGCGTAGGCTGCGGCGCGCACCGCGGGAGAGTCGGACGGCACCGTCTTGCTGCCGCCGGAAGAAGTCGCGTACTGGGTGGTGGCAGTGTCCGCGTGCTCGATCTGGATCTTCTCGACCGCCACTCCGAGTTCCTCGGCCACGATCATCGCCGCCCAGGTTTTGGTGCCGGTGCCGATGTCCGATGCGCCCATGTTGAGGTTGACGCTGCCGTCGGAGTAGAGCTTGACGATCACCGTCGACGGCGGCCCGCCGCCATAACCCCAGAAACAGGCTGCGACGCCTACGCCGGTTCGCAAATGGTCGCCCCGCTGGGGTCTCTTTCTCGATCCCTTCCAGTCGAACTCTTCCGCTCCCTTGCGCAGGCACTCTGCGAGCTGGTTCGAGGTGTAGGGGATACCTTCCTCAGACTGGAACACCTCGGGGAGGTTCTTGAGCCGAAGTTCGACGGGGTCGATGTCGAGCTTCTGCGCGAGTTCGTCCATCACCTGTTCGAGCGCCCACGCGCCCTGCGGGAAGCCGGGCGCGCGCATCGGCCGAGCCCTGCCGGAGTTGATGAGGACCGTTGTGTCCTCGGTGCGGAGGTTGGGGCATTTGTAGAGGTAGGCTGCCAGCGTTCCGGTGCCCGCACCAGAAGGATAGGCCCCGCCCGAACCGAGGCTCCTGTAATCGATCGCGGTCAGCGTGCCGTCCTTATTCGCCCCGATCTTGACCGTGATGGTATTGCCCGGGCGATTGCCTGTCACCAGGAAGCAATCCTCGCGCGGCAGGAAGATCTTCACCGGCCGGCCGGTCATCTTCGCCAGCAGGGCGGCGTAGACCGTGTACTTTCCGACCTCGAGCTTTGACCCGAATCCGCCTCCCATGTAGTGGCCGATCACGCGGACATTTGCCAGCGGCAGGCCCATGGCCTGGGCCATGGTCTGTTGCACGTTGTACACACCTTGGGTAGTGTCCCAGATGGTGAGCCGGTTTCCGTCCCACCTCGCCACCGAGCCGTGCGGCTCCATCGGCGCCTGGATCTCGTATGGCGTCTCGAAGACGTGTTCTACCACGACGTCGGCTTCGGCGAACCCCGCTTCGAGGTCGCCACGCTCGCGGACCTGCGGCTCGCCGACGCGGTTTCCACCTTCGAGAATCTCCGGTGCGGAAGTATCGAGAGCAGCTTTGTGATCGACGACGAAGGGCAGGACCTCGTACTTCACCTCGATTGCGCGAATAGCGTCGAAGGCCTGCAAAGGCGTCTCGGCTGCGATCACCGCAACTTCCTCGCCCTCGTGCCGACAGTGGGGATCGAGGAGACGACCGTAGAACTCGCCGCGCCGTTGGTACCACGGCATGTCTGCCCCCGGAGAGTCTCCGGTGAGTACCGCCTGGACTCCAGGCATCTTCTCCGCTTTGCTGGTGTCGATCTTCAACACCTTGGCGTGAGCGTGTGGGCAGCGGAGAATTGCGCCGTGCAGCATCTCGGGCAGGGAGACGTCGTGCGGGTAGACGGCGGTTCCGCTGACGCGCTCGTAGGCGTCGACTTTGGCCACCCGCGTGCCGACGACCCTGGTTTCCTTCCAGGGATCCGGCCATTCTCCGCTGCCGGGAGTTTCCGGGACCGGACCGTTGATGTGATAGGCGGTGTCCTTGTCCATCACCGGCCTCCCTTCTTCTTTTCGGCGGCGTTTGCGACCGCGTTCTCGATGTGCGGATAGGCGCCGCAGCGGCAGAGGTTGCCGCTCATCCCGCGCCGGATCTCATCGGGAGAAGGGGAGGGCTGGATCCGGAGCAGACCCTCGGCCGCCATCACCTGGCCCGGGGTGCAGTAACCACACTGGAAAGCGTCTTCCTCGACGAATGCCTGTTGCACCGGGCCGAGCTCTTCGCCATCGAGCAGTCCCTCGACGGTGGTGATCTCGGAGCCCACCGCCTCGACCGCAAGGGTCATGCAGGCGTAACGCGGCCGGCCGTCGATCAGGACCGTGCAGCTGCCGCATTCGCCGCGCTCGCAGCCGGCCTTGGTGCCGGTGATGCCGAGCCGTTCCCTGAGGACGAAGAGCAGGGTCCACCTGGGTTCTACCAGGAGACGGTGGATCCGCCCGTTGATGTTCAGCGCCACCTGCAGCATCTCATCGGGCGAAGTGATCTCCGGCACCCCTTCGGCGGGGCGCACAACGCCGGTAGCTGCCGCCACCGCTCCAGCGCTCACCGACCCGAGGAAGCCCCGTCTCGTGACGCCGCTCTCGGTCTGGTCTTTCAGCTCCTTCTTCCGACTCATGAAACCCTCCCTCGAAGCGATCGAAGTTCAGATCATATTGAGACTAAATTGCTGCAACGGAAACACATGGAGAGTATAAACGGATTCTTCGCGCTTTGAGCACCTGTTAGAGTGACCGGTATGGAGAGCCCCGGTCCGACCGCCGATTCATGCGTCGACGCCATCATCGCCGCTGCGTCGCAGGCGCCCGCCGCAGATCTGATCGACGTCAGGGTTGGACAGTACTGGGTCGTGGTTCGCACCACTGTCGGCACCGGGCTGGCCTCGGCCATGCATTCGGAGGCACACCTCCACGGATCGAAACCGGTCGCAGCAGCCGGAGAGCTCCACCGACGGACGCCGCAGCAGCTCACGAGGTTGCTCCACTCGGATTCGCCGCCCGAAAGCGCCATCGGCCTCGCTGCAGCCAACGCCCTGCTCGGTCCCACTGCAACATCACTGCGCGAGGAGAAGGCGGTGGAGGTCCTCCGCGAACGCGGACGCGACAAGAGGGTGGCGATGGTCGGTCGCTTCCCTTTTGCCGACAGGCTGCGTGAAGACTGCGAACTGCTGTGGGTCTTCGAGCGTGGTATCAACCGCCGGGGGGAGGATCTCGGCGAGGAAGCGATGGATGACCTGCTTCCCCAGGCAGACGTCGTTGCGGTAACCGCGACCACTCTCGCCAATCACACGCTGCCGACAATCATGGCGTGCGTGCGCCCCGACGCCTTCGTCATGCTGCTCGGCCCGAGCACGCCGCTGACGCAGACCCTGTTCCAGTTCGGCTTCGAGGTACTCTGCGGCACCGTCGTCGACGACCCGGAAACGGTCGTCCGCGCGGTCGAGCAGGGCGCAGTCACGTCGCAAATCACCGGCGTTCGCCGGGTTGCGTTGTGGCGTGATGAATGACCATAGTAGTGAGTTTTGAGTTTTAAGTTTTGAGTTTTAAGTTTTGAGTTTTGAGTTTTGAGTTTTGAGTTGCCGCCCAACCACCCCGGGTCCTCGTGACGAACGAACGCCGCGTCTGGCGGGACTGATCTTGGCGGGGGGGGAGGGGAAGAGATGGGGTGGGCCGAAAGCGTGGGCCAGGCTTCCCGACGGCTCGACATTCCTGGAGGCGTGTGCAGCTTCGCTGAGAAACGCAGGGGCTTTTCCGGTGGTGGCGACACTCCCGCCGGGCACGGACGACCCTGGGATCGACGGGCTCGAGGCCTTGGCCCTGCCCGAGCCCGGGATGGACATGTTCGGCTCGTTGCGCACGGGCCTCTCGCGCCTGATCCTAAATCCCGGGTGGCGGAGGGTTGCCGTGCTGCCGGTCGACCACCCGCTGGTGGACCCGACGACGGTCAAAGCCCTGGTGGCATCGAATGAGCGGGCCGTGATCCCGTCGTACAAAGGGAAGCACGGGCACCCGATCTGCCTGGAACGCGCGATTGCCTCGGCCATCGCCGGCGGTGAGTTTGGCGGGCCGACCCTGCGCGAGGTTCTTCGCGAGGTCGGAGCCGTCGGAGTGGACGTGAGCGATCGGGGCGTTGTCGCCAACTGCAACACGCCCGCTGCTCTGAGCGAGGCGCTCAGAGCAGCGAATTCGGAATTCTGAGTTCGGAATTCGGAAATTCCCCCGCACCCACGGAGGACTGGGAGTGCGGGTAGGAATTCAAAATTCAAAATTCAAAATTGAGAATTCAAAATTCGACCGGCGTGCGCATGGTGACGAATTCCTCAGCCGCAGTCGGGTGGATGCCAATCGTGCGGTCGAAGGTCGCCTTGGTGGCACCGGCCTTGAGAGCCACGGCCATTCCCTGGATGATTTCGCCCGCCTCGTGGCCGACCATGTGGACGCCGAGCACCGTGTCGGTTTTTCTGTCGACAACCAGCTTCATCATCGTCTTCTCGTTACGGCCTGACATCGTGTGGACCATCGGCCGGAAGATGGAACGGTAGATCTCCACATCGAATCCCGCTTCGCGAGCTTCGGCTTCGGTCAGCCCGACCGTGCCGACGGCGGGCTGGCTGAAAACGGCCGACGGTACGTTGGTGTAGTCGACGATAGTCGGGTTGTCGTTGAAGAGGGTTTCCGCGATCGCCATGCCTTCGGCGAGGGCGACGGGGGTGAGGGCGATGCGGTCGATGCAGTCGCCGATGGCATGGATCCCGGAGACCGACGACTCCATATATTCGTTGGCGACCACCGCACCGCGTTCGCTGAGGTGTACGCCGAGAGCCTCGAGCCCGAGCCCGGCGGTGTTGGGAACGCGTCCGATCGCGCACAGGAGTTGGTCGGCCTCTTCCGCCTCGCCGGTGTTGAAGTGGACCGCGTATCGATTTCCTCTGCACTCGATGCGATCGACGGTGCTGTTGAATCTCAGATCGATGCCTCGCTTCCGCATCTCTTCCGCAAGGGTCGTCCGGATGTCGTCGTCGAAGCCGCGCAGGAAGACCGGTCCGCGGTAAACCAGCATGACCTCGGTCCCGAGCCCGTTGAATATCCCGGCGAACTCGACCGCAATGTAGCCGCCTCCCATGATGATGATTTTCTGTGGCTGTTCCTCGAGCTGGAAGACCTCGGCGGAGGTGATGCCGAGCTCCGCGCCCGGGATTGGTGGTATGAAGGGTCGGCTGCCAGTCGCGATGAGAATCTTTTCGGCTGTAAATGTCTCGTCACCGACCTCGACCGTGTTGGCATCACGCAGCCGTGCCCTGCCCTCGACGATCTTCACCCCGGAGCCCTCGAGCAACCCGCGGTAGATCCCGTTGAGCCTTTCGATCTCGCGGTTCTTGTTGGCGATCAAGGTCGCCCAGTCGAAGTCCGATGTCGGTACCGTCCAGCCGAAACCGGTCGCGTCCTCCGCTGTGGCCGAAAAAGCCGATGCGTACACCATCAACTTTTTCGGCACGCAGCCGAGGTTGACGCACGTGCCGCCGAGGCGCGACGTCTCGGCCACAGCAACCCGGGCACCGTAACCCGCCGAAAACCTGGCCGCACGAACACCGCCGGAGCCGGCGCCGATGACGAATAAGTCAAAGTCGTAGCTGTTCATTGCTCTTATCCTACAGGCAGCACCGTCGAGGATGGGTGCGCGGGCTTAGTTTTGAGTTTTGAGGTATGAGTTTTGAGTTTCCACGCATCACTCCCGTTTTTCCAAGGGTGAGGAAGGGGCAACTCAAAACTCAAAACTCAAAAGTGAGAACTCAAGGCTCCGGTTGTCACTGCTTCACCAGCTCGAGCGCGATGTCGACCTCGACGTCGTCCCCGAGGACGAATCCGCCGGTATCGAGTGCGCGGTTCCAGGAGACGCCGTAATCCTTGCGGTTGACCGTGGTGCTGAGCTCGTATCCCGCCCGCACGCCGCCCATCGCCTCGATTTCACCGAGGAAGTCCACCATCAGAGTAACGTCCCTGCTCACGCCACGCATGGTCAGCGTCCCTGCAACCGCGAATGTGTCGTCGTCCACCCTGGTGATCTTCGAGCTTTTGAACGTGATCTCCGGGTAGGTCTCGACATCGAAGAAATCAGCGGAGCGCAGGTGTTGGTCGCGTTTTTCGTTCTTGGTATCGATGCTCGCCGTCGTGATTTTGAAGTCGACGCTGCTCCGGTCGAGGTTTTCGAAGTCAACCACGAAGGTGCCGTTGAAGTCCTTGAAATCGCCGCTGACCTTGGAAACCAGGTGGCGGACCTTGAAGCCGACGTTCGAGTGAACGGTGTCGATTTCATACGTTCCTTGTGCCGTGGCGGTTCCGAAGCCGAGTGCGAGCGCGAGGGTTGTGAAGATTACCGTCTTTCGCATGTGATTCCTCCAGCAAAAATATGCGTTCTGTATTTCGCTCCTTGTTCGAACGGGTTACCACGGTGGATCATTCCGGGATATGCAAAGGTTTCTTCACGTGGATGCGTGTACCATCTGCCAATGCGGCATCGTTTGTGGCACCATCGCGGTCGTTCGCCGAGCGCAAATGGCACATGTAGAGAGGAATTACCGCGACTCAGGCGCGTGAGACCGCACGACGGACCAGCTGTGGCAGGAAACTTGCTAGGGTAGGCATGTGCGACGAGATCGAAGCACATTTCGCAGAGCACTCGAGATATCGCTGTTGCTCCATTTGCTGTTGGTCTTTTTGGTGGCGCCGCAGGTCGAACAACTGTGGCCGACGTCGGACGCTGCAGCAGTACAACTGACGCCCGAGGCGGCGCTGGATGAGCAGCCTCCTCTCGAGTTCGAGTTTGTCGATCTCGCAGAGGAGCGCGAGGAAGAGCCGGTGTCGGACCGGGTACCGCTGTCCGACCTCGACCGACGCGCCCACGGTGGCGAGGGCGAAGCGGCATCACGTCCCAGCGTGCAGGGCAACACACCACAACTGGTGGAAGCTGACGGGGGACAACAGTTCGGCGCGGGATCTCCGCCGCAGAGGCAAGGCGAGCAGGTCCCGCGGGTGCCGCCGCCAGATCGGTCCCGGGAAGAGCCGATCGAGCGCCCGACCGAGGATCGACAGCCCGAACCCGATACGGAAGGCGCTGGCGAAGAGGTGCCGGAGCCCGAGCAACAGCAACCGTCCATCAAGCTGCCACCTCCCGGGGCCTGGGCTCTCCCACCGGAGGAGGGTGGGCTTTTCGAGAGACCCGACACGGAGGGCGGACAGGTAGACGCCGGCGGACTATCCTTCGATACCCAGTGGTACGACTGGGGACCTTATGCCAAGGCCATGTTGGCCAAGATTCGCCGTCACTGGCGCATTCCGGAGATTGCCAGGCTTGGCGTGCAGGGGGTGGTCAAAATTCGCTTCTTTATCGAGCGCGACGGAACTGTCACCGGTCTGCAGATCGTCGATGAGTCCGGCAAGCCGCCGATGGACTTCGCGGCGCGCGACGCCATATTCGGTTCGTCACCCTTCGAACCCCTCCCGTCGGACCTGACGGGGGTCGATCGCGAGGGTGTTACCATCACCTTCTTCTACAATTCCCGTCCACGGGATTGACAATGATGCACTACGGATAGGAGCACTGAGTGGTCGACATTTTGATATCAGGCGGACCCGTGATGATCCCGCTCGGCATTCTGTCGCTGGTGGCACTCGCCATCATCATCGAGCGACTGTGGGTGCTGAGACGGAGCAACTTTCTCGAAAATTCGACAGTACAGACATTGTCAGGCCTGCTCGCGAGCGGCAGGTACGATGCCGCGGTCGAATTCTGTCGGCGTCACCCGGGGCCGTTCACTGATCTCGTTTCCGCATTGGTGGAAAACCGTCACGCGCCGTACGAGGAGCTCAAAGAGATCCTCGAGGATACCGGTCGCCTGCAGCTGATGGGCCTTCAGCGGGGACTTCCGGCGCTCGCGACGATCGTCGCGGGAGCGCCGCTGCTCGGTCTTCTAGGCACCGTGATCGGGATGATCAAGATCTTCAGCGTCGTGGCGACGGCAGGCTCGGGCATTACCGAACAGCTCTCGTCGGGCATCTCGCAGGCGCTGATCACCACAGCCACAGGCCTGGTAATCGCCATCCCGGCCCTCTTCACCCACTCCTACCTCGAGTCGAGGGCGGTCTCGATCCTGTCGGATATCGAGGCGCAGATCCTCGACTTCCTGCACCTCGTCCGCGAACATCCGACGGACGACGCCGAGGAAGACTGATGCGTCTCGCCCCCCTTCGCGGACGGCGCAAGCCCGAGGTCCAGATGTCGCCACTGATCGACGTCATCTTCCTGCTGTTGATCTTCTATGCGGTGACCACACAGTTCGTCAGTGACGAAAGGCTCAAGCTCAAGCTGCCCGAAGCCGAGACCGCCGAGAGTGTCGGCATCAATCGCGAGGAACGCCCGCCCGAAGTCAAGGTGGCGGTCGACGGGACGATCTGGATCAACGATCGAATCGTGCCGGAATCGGACCTCGAATCACGGATACGGCAGCTGGTCGAACGCGCTCCGGACGAGGGCATTATTCTGAAGGGCGATCAGGGAGCCGATTACGGCATCGTCGTCCACGTCCTCGATGTCGCCCGCAAGGTCGGCGCCAAAGGAATTCAGATGAGCGCGGACCGACCACCCGAGCAGCAATAATTTTGAATTCTCAATTTTGAATTTAGAATTCCCATCGCCCACCCCCGTGCTCTGGGAGGTTGGGCGGCAACTCTCCGACAACAGCGCACCGTGGCCGTAGCTGAGGGGGTCGCCTCGAGGGCGCGTGGAAAGCGTACGGCCACGCGCTGATGGCGGCGAGTCACGACGCCCGCAGAGCGTCAGTAATTCAAAATTGAGAATTCAAAATTGAAAATTCGACCTGCCAGCGTACACGTCATACAGCTCCCGCAAGCATGATCTGATGTTGCCCCCGTGGCGGTGGAAGAGCTGGCCGAGGTGCGGCTCGAGTGCTTGCGCTTCAGTGGGGGCGAGCTCCGAAACGAGATCGGAGAGTACGGCGAGGTCCGGGCGGCACTCGATCAGCGTCGGCAACCGTCCAGGCCGGTGCATCGTCGCAACGAGATATGCCGCGGCACGTGTGGTGCGGAGGAGTCTTTTCCAGGCGACGACACCGAGGCGCTCACCTCCGTCGATGAACACCGTGTGGCGTGCGGTCACCGGTGTCGGCAGTCGGTGTTTTGTCTGCTGCCACGGGCGGGGGCAGCTCCCGTCGAGCTGCACCACCACCTGTTTACCGGGAAGGGCCGACGCGAGCTCCTCGAGGAGGGTTGATTTCCCGCTGCCCTTCGGGCCGACAATCAAGCCGCGTCCCCCGATTTCTTCGAGCCTCTCGAACAATCCAACCAGGCTCGTGCCGTCGGCTCGGTAGACGAGGCGTTCGATGCGGTGGCTGGCGAACGGGTTGTCCGCAGGCCGTTCCCGGGCCGTGACCCGTGCACTCATCTGAGATCGACCTCGACCGGCTGCGGCCCGATCTGCAGATCGAGCCGTTCGGTCTCACCGCCCGGCAGGGCGATGAGCTCGACGGCCCAGGCGAGCGTGACCAGCTTTCCAGAAAAGGAGTACGGCCCCTCGGGCACGAGAAAGGAGAAATCGCGGTGCCCGGATCGCTCGGGCATGTCGACCCGGATAGAGCGCACGATTCCGACGTCCTGGGTGCCTTTACCGGCGGTGTACCAGAAGAGCCGGATCTCGATCGCCTCGGCATCCTCGTCGAGATGCCAGGTTGCCCGGCCTTCCAGGAGTCCACCCGGTTTGAACCAGGTGCCGCCGCCGGAGGTGTGCAGCGTGAGCATCAGGTGACATCTCCGGCACGCTGAGGGCGGATCTGGATCGCGAAGTTCTGGTCGACGTCGGGCCATCGACCGATTTCGCCCTCGATCGTGAACTCCCAGACGATCTTGTTCGACGTGGCCTCGAAGCTGTGCATGGTGTCGGCGGGTATGGTGAATTCCGCCGTGCCCCGGGGGATCTCCCAGTCGTTGACGGTATTGACGAGGTCATACGATGCGAAGACCTCCTCTTCGGTGATGGTGTCCGTGCCGCGGCGATAGGTCGCCTCTTCGTGGCCCTCGAGAGAAACCCGCAGGTGCTCGATGCGGGTGGCGCGTCCGGCAAATTGCCACTCGAGGTGGATGCTGTCGCCGAGCCTGGGGTTGCCGGGGGTCAGGGTCACCCGCGGGCGCGGGTTGGCGAGGGCCAGCAGGGAGTGAACGATGAACCCCACCGAGGCGAGCCCGACGAGTACGAAAGGAACCAGGAAGATGGTCAGGAACCAGTCTGGATGCCCACTGTCCCACGTCTTCCAGGCTTGCCAGACAAATACCGAAACAAGCCCGTTCCAGATAATGGAAAAAAACACCGCGCCCGCGGCCTTGCCCACCGGTCCGACATCCGGTTCCAGGAGCAGCGATCCGTCAGCCTCGGCGGGGATTTCCGGAACGAACTCCTGGGATGCCTGCTGGCGGCGGCTCATTCTCCAGCCGTGCCCGGCAACCGCCAGGCCGGCGACGATGAAGACCAGTGGAAGCAGGCCCAGCAGGAATTTCGGGTGAACCTCCCGGTCGAGGACCGAGTGGTTTGGCGAACGGGGATCGACCCAGCAGACAGCCGCGGCGCCTTCCGGGAATCGCTCGAGGGTTTCCCGGGCGCTATCGGCGCCGGAAGAGAGGGAGCCAAAGAAATCGACCCGGTTAGAGCGCCAGCTTTGGCCGCCGGCCCGGTACTCGTAGAGTATGTCGGCTCGGTACGATGTCCCGTCGTCGGTGGACCAAGATCGCATGCGCGAACCGACGATGGTGCAGGGTGTCGAATCCCAGGTCGCCGATCGTGCCAGCCGCAACGCCGGCAGGCCCGCGAGTGGTATGAAAACCGCACACCCCACGACCACGAAGATGAGTCCGAAAACGACCAGGAACAGGTAACCCCGCCGCGACGGAGCGTTCTGCGAGATCGACTCGATGGTCGTGTCGCCGTCGGATACGGAACTCCGCCAGACGGCGTAGAGACCTCCGCCACCAATGGCGACGAAAATGAGCGGGAAGAACACAACGAATGCAATCCACGGAATCTGCTGCTCGAGGACTGCGGTGGACGGATCATCCGGATTCACCCGGCAGGTCGTCACCGTGTCTGGAGGATACTCTGCCGCGTAGTCCCGCGCTTCGTCGTAGCTCGAGGTGCCGTCGTCTCCCCGCGTCAGGTCGTCGTTTTCGTAGGTTCGGCCGGCTGCTTCATAACGGAAACGAACCACCGGTCGGTAGGGCTGGCTGTCATCGCCCGTCTCTCCGACCTCCGACGAGAGGATCGTGCAGTCGACCTCGGGCCACGACCACGGGGCGAGTTGGCGGATGGTTTCTCCGAGGATGAAGACCGTGAAAAGCGTGCCCATCAGGAAAAAGATGCCGAAGAAGAGCGTGCCGAAGCCCTTGCCGGCGCAACCGGTTCCTGATCCCGACGAACTGTTGAAGGACATCTTCATCGAGAGAAATCCTCTATCGATTGTAACCGTGGGGTGTTTTCGAATGAGGAATTAGAAATGAGGAATCCCGTCCGCCCCCTCGGACCACCGAGGGGGATGATGTGGAACTCAAAACTCAAAACTCAAGAATCAAAACTCAAGACTCAAAACTCAAGACTCAAAACTCAAAACTCAAAACTCAAAACTCAAAACTCAAAACTGCCTTGGGGGGGGTAGGCGGGAAGTCCGAAATTCGAAATTCGAAATTCGAAATCAAGTAGGTCTATTCGTTCGCGTGCTCGATGCCGGTGCCCATCAGGGTCGCGATGTGGTCATCCGAGAGGCTGTAATACACCATCCGTCCCTCGCGTCGTGCGCGCACCAGATCGCGGTCACGCAGAAGGCGAAGTTGGTGACTGACGGCGGATACAGAAAGCTCGGCCAGTGCGGCGAGATCGCAGACACAGAGCTCCTCGGTAAGCGAAAGCGCGTGCAGAATTCTGAGGCGGGTCGGGTCCGAAAGGGCAGAAAACAGACGGCTCACGCGCTCCACCGTTTGTTCGGGCAACGCTCTCTGCTGGACAAAGGCCACCTTCTCGGGGTCGATCTCGTTGATGCTGCAAAGATTCGTCGTAAAGTCTGTTTCGTTCATGGGAAGCATTCTCACCCATCTCACTGTGAACGTCAATCTGCGGCATCCGGCTTCGTCCGCCGGACGATGCCGGGACGCGAAGGGTTCAGCCAGCCCCGAAGGGGCGAGAGATGCTTAGCCTGGGGCGTCAGCCCCAGGGTCGTCATGAAAAAATGGGAACAGCCCCCGAAGGGGGCGGCCGATTCCCATCTGCGGTGTGAGCCGCAGACATTTCGTTGGAGTTATTCTGTCGCCGCTCCGCGGCTCTTGCCTCTCAGGCGGTCACCGCTTTGTGGCCGTAGAAGATCACGCCGGCCTCGCCGTCCCAGGAAACACGCCGGAACTCGAGGCGCACCTTCATGCCGATCTCGAGGTCGGAAGGATCGGCGAGATCGCCGACCTGGACCATCACGCGAAGTCCCTCCATCAGTTCAACGAGCGCGATCGGCAGCGGAGTCTGCTCGGTGAAGCCTGCCGGCGGAACGCGAACGACGGTGTAGGTCACGACCGTGCCCTCGCGGGGAAGCGTGATCGTCTCGAAGGTAGAGGCGCCGCATTTCGGGCAGACCACTCTGGGCGGATAGAGGATCTTGCCGCACACCGTGCATTTGGCGGCCTCGAGCCGATACCGCTGTGGGTACTCACGCCATGCGCGTGCCGGAGAATCCATCAGGCCACCTCCATGATGTGAACGATCGAGCTGCCGCCGGAGCCGCCCATGTTCTGCGCGAGCCCGACCTCGGCTCCTTCGACCTGTCGCTGTCCGGCTTCGCCACGAAGTTGGCTGACGATCTCGATCGCCTGCGCCACGCCGGTGGCGCCTACCGGATGGCCCTTCGACTTGAGGCCACCGGATGTATTGACCGGTATCTTCCCCTGCAGCGACGTCAGGCCGTTTTCGGCCGCAGGACCGCCCTCGCCCCGCTCGAAGAGCCCGATCGCCTCGGTCGTCATGACCTCGGCGATAGTGAAGCAGTCGTGCACCTCGACCACGTGCAGGTCGTTGGGCTGCCGGCCGGCCATCTCGTAGGCACGCTCTGCGGCCTTACGTACCGCGCCGAGCTCGGACAGGTCTTCCCGGTTGGCGAGCGTGATGGCGTCGGTTGCAAGGCCCGACCCGGTGATCTTCACGACCGGCCGGTCGCCGGCGAGCTCTTTGGCGCGCTCGACCGTCGTCAGAACCATTGCAGCGGCGCCGTCCGTCACTGGCGAGCAATCGAGAAGACGCAGCGGATCGGCAACCATTGTCGACGCCAGGACGTCCTCGATCGATACCTTGAGGTGGTATTGAGCGTGCGGGTTGAGAAGCCCGTTGGCGTGGTTTTTCACCGCCACCGCTGCCAGCTGCTCGGATGTCGTACCAAAGCGTTGCATGTGGATCTGCGCCAGCATGGCGTAGAGGCCCGGGAATGTGATCCCGTGGAACCCCTCCCATTCCTGGTCGGCGGCAGTCCCGAGCGCGTAGGTCGCATCGGCTCCATCGACATCGGTCATTTTCTCGACCCCGGTCACCAGGACGGTGTCCGAAAGTCCCGAGGCGACTTCAGCGAAACCGGTGCGAAGGGCCAGGCCGCCGGATGCGCACGCCGATTCGACCCGAGCGGCCGGCACGCCAGCCATGCCGAGCTCATCGGCGAGCAGGGACGCGAGGTGCTCCTGCCCGACGAAGAGGCCGGGGGCCATGCACCCGACGGTGATGAGGTCGACCTCGCCTACACCTGCGTCGGTCAGCGCCGCGAGGGCGGATTCCGCCCAGATCGTACGGAGAGATTTTTCCCACAGTTCTCCGAAGTCTCCCATTCCGATTCCAACAACGGCTACATCGCGCATCGCCACCTCCTCACTCGGCCATGCGGATCTTGCCGCGGAGCTTGGCATACGTGCCGTAGTCCACGTAGATCTGGTTTTCGTCGAGCTGTGGTCGGGTCATCGGCGCCCGGTCGCGAACCACCTCGATGCGATCGGTGATGCGGAAGACAAACGAATCCGATCCCGCACCCGAGCCGAACGAGGTGAGCAGCACGAGGTCTCCCGGCTTGGCAATGTCGAGAACCGCGGTGAACCCCATTGGCGAGGCCCCGGAGTAGGTGTTGCCGAGCCATGGCGACAGCCAACCGGTTTCGAGCTGTTCCTGGTTGAATCCGAGTCGTTTGCCGACCCGCATCGGAAACTTGCCGTTGGGCTGGTGAAAGATGGCGTGGGCGAAGTCCTTAGGCTCGAGACCAGCCTCGTCCATGATGCCCCGAGCCGATGACATGCTGGTTCTGAAGTAGGCGGGTTCACCGGTGAATCGGCTGCCGTGCCGGGGGTAGTGCATGTACTCCCGACGCCAGAAGTCCGGTGTGTCCGTGGTCCAGGAGTAGGTGTGGAGCACCTCGGCGAGGAGGCGTTCCTCGTCGTCGCCGAAGATGAAGGCGGCTGCTCCGGCAGCCGCCGAGTACTCGAGCGCGTCGCCGGGCGCACCCTGCGATGTGTCAGCGCCGATGCCGACCGCGTACGTGACCTCGCCGGCCTTGACCAGCGATTGAGCGACGAACAGGCTTTCAGTGCCAGCCTTGCAGGCGAACTCGAAATCGGCGATGTGGATCGCCGGCGTTGCGCCGATCGCCTCCGCGACGATGGTACCGGACGGCTTTACCGCGTAGGGGTGCGACTCGGAACCGATGTAGAGGGCTCCGATCTCGAGCGGGTCGATGCCCCCCGAACGGGCGAGCGCGTTGCGCATCGCTTCAACCGACATGGTCACGGTGTCTTCATCGGCGCCGGGCACCGATTTCTCATGCAACTGGAGTCCGCGGCGGTAGGAGGGCGCGTCGGCGCCCCACACCTTGGCGATCTCCTCGAGCTTGATCCGACGCCTCGGGATGAAGGCGCCGTAGCCAACGATGCCTACGCTCATGGGTCCTCCAAGTGTTGCGATCAGGCCGCTTATGTTATGACGCGGCGCGTCGGATGCAAGTCTACCTAGGCCGTGCGGGAGTGTAAAGGAAAAGCGGTTCGCACATGGCCGGGCACCTGCGGGGGAACACCGGAGCAGGGCAAACCGTTCCCTGGTCACCTTCTGCCTTTTCCCGCTGTTCGCCTGTCCTCCTCCTCTTCTACATCTTGCCTTCCGTGTAGTATTGCCAAGGGAGGCGTCATGCGTGGGTTGACTCGCTTATTCCTGGCTTTTCCACTCATCCTCCAGGTGCCGGCCGCTTTTGCCTCGGAGCCCGGAAGAGAGTTCAGCGGCGAGGCAGTGGTGAATACTCGCCAAGGCAGGAGCCGCATGCTCCTGACGTTGGTCGCCAACCGATTCACTCCGGCCGAGGAGTTGCAGAGCCTCGCGACGGTGCTGGAAAATGGTGGCCAGTTTGCCCTGATGGCGGCCCTCGAGGGGCGGCGGGACGGCCAGCTCCGTCTTGGAGCCACCACATTCCCGGTCGCTCTGGTCGTGGTCGAGCCCTTGGGCCGTGACTACCGTTATCTCTTTCTGACTCCCCGGAGGATCCGAGCCGAGGAGGAAATCCTCGAAGAGGACTCCCGCAACTACCCATTCGGAATCGCCGTCTTCGAGGTCGACCGCTTCGGACGCGGCGAGGGACGGCTCCACGTCGCCGCCGCGCTGAGGATCGATGCAGACGGACGCGTCGAGGTGGAGGATTACAACGGCGTCGACGGAACGATCGAGAACATCAAACAGGTGAGGTAGTACGGGGCTCTCTCCGTCGGCAACGGTTAGCGGCGTGTAGTATTGCCGAGGGAGGCGGTATGACGGTGCGGTTTCCTTCTTCTCTGGTGCTGTCGGTGGTGTTCTTCTCTGCGACGTCGAGTGCATCCGAACAGATAACGATGGACTCGGCAACGGTGGAGCGGTTTGCCCGCCTCGCCCTGGAGTGCGTGCACCAGGAGTACCCGAACAAGATCGCGCACGTCCTCTCTTCGGATGAGGACGTGGCACCGCCACGCGAGCTGACGCCCGCCTTTTACGGGTGCTTCGACTGGCACAGCTCGGTCCACGGCCACTGGCTCTTGACGAGGCTCGCGAGGATGTATCCGGAGGCGGAGTTCGCGGCTGCCGCCCGAACAGCCCTGGCCCGCAGTCTGACGGCCGCCAACCTGTCCGCCGACGCCGCATATTTGGCGGGTGAGGGTCGGGCCTCTTTCGAAAGGCCATACGGGCTGGCGTGGCTGCTCTGCCTGGCAGAGGAGTTGAGGGATTGGGAAGATCCGCAGGCGCGGAAGTGGAGCGCAAATTTCGCCCCACTGGAGAAGGTCGCGGCCGAGCGCATCAAGAGTTGGCTGCCCAAGCTGCACTACCCGATCCGGGTCGGAGAGCACAGCCAGACCGCATTCGCGTTCGGCCTGGTCCTGGACTGGGCGGAGGCAGTCGGGGACGAGGATATGGTGACCCTGGTCAAGGGTGCATCCCTCCGTTTCTACCTCGAGGACCGGGCGTGCCCCCTCGGCTACGAACCCTCCGGACAGGATTTCCTGTCACCGTGTATCGCCGAAGCGGATCTGATGCGGCGCATCCTGCCGCCGAGCCAATTCGCGCGGTGGTTGGATGCTTTCCTGCCCGAGATTCCAGCCGACGGAGGTGCCGGGTGGCTTCCGGTGGCAGTGGTGACCGACCGGTCCGATGGCAAGCTCGCCCACCTCGATGGCCTCAACCTGAGCCGGGCGTGGATGCTCGAAGGCATTCTCGCCGGATTGCCCGAGGATGATCCGCGCCTGCCGGCGCTGAGGGCCGCAGCGGACGCCCACAGCGCGGCGGGTCTGGCTTCGGTCACCGGCGAGCACTACGAGGGTGGGCACTGGCTGGGGAGTTTCGCGACGTACCTGGTGACAGGGAAGGGACGGTGAGGAATTCGGAATGAGGAATTAGGAATTCGGAATGCCGCCCACTTACCGATTTCGGATTTCGGATTTCGGATTTCGGATTTCCCACCCAACGTCTCCTTTTCCCCTCTTTCCCTTTTCTCCTCTGCATGAACGGGGTGAGCTGTGCCGTTGAAGTCCGGGACGCCGTGGCAGGTCTGGATCGACACCGGAGGGACTTTCACCGATTGCATCGCCCGCGACCCTGCCGGGCAGATGCATCGATGCAAGGTATTGTCCAGCGGGGCTTTACGAGATCGAATCCTGGAAGTCGAGGGAGACAGGATTCTCCTTGCCCGATCAATGTACCTTCCCGTCGGTCTCCTGAACGGTATGGAGCTAACAGTCCTGGGGGATGATCGCGGTGTCCGGATCTGCGAGCACGACGCCGCTGACGGATGGGTTCGCGTCGCCGGAGCATTGCCGGAGAACCTGTTCTCCGGCTGTCCGGTCGAGCTCAAGTCGAACCAGGAGGCGCCGCTGCTGGCGGCGCGGCTGATCACGAAGGCGGTGAACGGTCAGCCGCTGCCGCTGATGACGATGCGCCTGGCGACGACCCGTGGGACCAATGCATTGCTCGAGCGGGCCGGGGCGCGGGTCGCACACTTCATCACCGCCGGCTTCGAAGACCTTCTGAAAATCGGCGATCAGCGGCGGCCGGATCTCTTCGCGCTCCACATCGAGAAGCCGTCGCCGCTTCCAGAGATCGTCATCGGTGTGCACGAACGGCTTGCCGCGGACGGCTCGGTGATCGAGGAAATGGACCGAGCGTCTCTGACGCCGATCGTAGCCAATTTACTCGAGCAGGGAATATCCTGTGCGAGCATCACGCTCCTTCACGGCCACCGAAATCCGGTCCACGAGCAGGAGCTCGAGCAGATTCTCGCCGAGGCGGGCTTCGGGTACGTGGCGAGATCGAGCGCCCTGAGCCCCTTCCAGGGCCTCCTGCGGAGATCGGAGACCTGCACCGTCGATGCGTATCTCGGACCCGTTATTTCGGACTACCTGCTAGCGGTCGGAAATGGCCTGGGAGGTCGGGAGTCGCGCTTGCAGGTGATGACCTCAGCGGGAGGATTGGTGGATTCCGGTGCATACCGGTCGATGGACAGCCTGCTCAGCGGTCCGGCGGGTGGCGTCGTCGGTGCGGCACTGGTGGGACGTCGCTGCAACCGGCCGCGGGTGATCGCGTTTGACATGGGCGGCACCAGCACGGATGTCTCACGCTTCGATGGCGACTTCGAGTACGTGTTTTCTCATCGGGTCGGTCCGGTCGAACTGGCGGTTCCGGCCCTCGCCATCGAGACCGTGGCCGCCGGTGGCGGGTCTATCTGCCGCGTCGACCAGGGACGATTGTCAGTCGGGCCTGAGAGTGCGGGAGCGATGCCCGGGCCGGCGAGCTACGGTGCGGGAGGACCGCTGACCCTGACCGACGTGAACCTCCTTCTCGGGCGGCTGGTGGCGGAACGATTCCCGATACCGATCGACCTCGAGACCCCCTGGGTTCGGTTCCGGGAGCTGAGGGAAGAACTCGAGGCGGCAGGCCGGGGGGGAGGGAGCGACGAGGAGATTCTTGAGGGGCTTCTGCGGATTGCGGACGAACGCATGGCCGAAGCCATTCGCCACATCTCGGTTCGCAAAGGGGTCGACCCTTCGGGATACGCCCTGGTCGCCTTCGGAGGTGCCGGGGGCCAGCATGCCTGCCGTCTCGCCGAAATCCTCGGCATGGAGGAGATATTCCTGCCCGTCGACGCGGGTCTCCTGAGTGCCCTCGGGCTCGGTCACGCCGTCGTCGAGCGATTCGCGCAGCGCGAGGTCCTGCGCCGGCTTGACGAGGTTTCATGCGATCTGGATGGCTGGGTCGACGAGCTCGCGGCAAAGGCCGCCGCCGAGCTCACGGACGAAGGCGTTGTCGCCGAGGCGATCGATCGTCGGGTGATCGTCGAGCTGCGGTACGAAGGTCAGGACGCGACGCTCGAGGTGGAGCCGACACCGGGCGAAGATATTCGGCGGCTTTTCGAGGGAGCGTACTACCGGCTGTTCTCCTACCGACCGACAGATCGCGGCATCGAGGTGGTTTCGCTTCGGGTAGTGGCGAGCAGCCGCCGACCCGACGTGCAAACGTTCGGGGCTGAGTACGATTTCGATCTGGCCCGCGCGCATGCGACGCGACGCCAGCGGTGTTTCATCGACGGGGGGTGGCGGGACGTACCGCTGTATGAGGCTTCCGAGCTGGCCGCCGGCTCCGAGGTCACCGGTCCAGCGCTGGTTCAGCAGGATCACAGCGCGCTGGTCGTGCGACCGGGCTGGCGCGCCCGATCGCTGGGCGACGGCAGCGTCCGTCTGAAGATCCTGAAAACCGGGAGTGCGGCTGATCGGGACTTCCGAACGAGCCGCCCGAAAGCGGTCGAGCTCGAGCTCATGAGCCATCGTTTCTCGTCGATTGCACGAGAAATGGGCGAGATTCTGCAGCGAACTGCTATCTCGACCAACATCAAGGAGCGGGAGGATTTCTCCTGCACTTTGCTGGACCCGGCGGGGCGGTTGGTGGTCAACGCGCCTCATATTCCGGTCCATCTCGGTGCCATGGGACTGTGTGTGCGCGAACTGGTCGACTTCAAAGTGCCCGATTCGGGTGACGTGGTGGTCACCAATCACCCGGCGTTCGGTGGTTCACACCTGCCGGACGTCACCTTGGCGGCGCCGGTCCACATCGACGATCGCCTCCTCGGCTACGTGGCCTGCCGCGCGCATCACGCCGAGATCGGTGGCGTCCGGCCCGGTTCGGTGCCGCCGAATGCGACGTCGCTGGCCGAGGAAGGCGTCGTCATCCCGCCGACCCTGATTCTGGAGCAAGGTGAACCGCAGTGGGAGCGGATTGAACGGCTCCTTCGGGAGGGGCCGTACCCGAGCCGGACGCCGGCCGATAATATGGCCGATCTGAGAGCGATGCTGGCCGCTATCCTGCGCGGGAGGGAGGGGTTGACCCGGTTGGCACAGGCAGTCGGCTGCGACCACGTGCAGACCCACATGGACGGGCTGCGCCGGCAAGCCGCGTGGCAGATCGAGGCCGCGCTCGAACGCATGGGAGAAGGGCGCTACGAAGGCCTCCAGTTCCTCGACGACGGGTCGCCTCTGGTTGCGGCCTTGACCGTTCGGGGCAACCGTGCGGTGCTCGATTTCACCGGCAGCGCGAAGGTCCATGGTGGCAATCTCAATGCGACTCCGGCGATCGTGCACTCGGTCGTCATGTACGTTCTGCGATTGCTGGTGGATGTCGAGCTGCCGCTCAATGAAGGACTGCTGGAACCGATTGAGATCCGGATTCCGCGTGGACTCCTCAATCCTGGGTATGACGCCGATCCGGTGAGCTGTCCGGCGGTGGTGGGCGGCAACGTCGAGACCAGTCAGCGGCTCACCGATACCCTGCTCGAAGCTCTCGGTCTGGCAGGTTGCAGCCAGGGGACGATGAACAACCTCACCTTTGGCGATGAGTCGTTTGGTTATTACGAGACCGTCGGTGGCGGAAGCGGTGCGGTGGCAGGCCGCGACGGCGCGAGCGGTGTCCATACCCACATGACCAACACGCGCATCACCGATCCGGAGGTGATCGAGCATCGCTATCCGGTCCGGCTCCGACGATTTGCGATACGTCGTGGTTCGGGCGGTTCGGGGCGGTGGATCGGCGGTGACGGCCTGGTCCGCGAGATCGAGTTCCTAGCACCACTCGAGCTCTCGATCCTCAGCCAGCACCGGGTCTATCGACCCTACGGCGCGGCAGGTGGGAGAGAGGGGGAAGCGGGTCGCCAGGCCATTGTCGGTGCGGACGGTGTGCGGCGTGAGCTCGAAGGTATCGACGGGTGTGAAGTCAACGCGGGTGATCGCCTGATTCTCGAAACTCCCGGCGGCGGCGGCTACGGC
>JAJDNM010000043.1 GCA_022340665.1 Acidobacteriota bacterium
GTCTCCAGTAGGCGTGAGAGTGGCGGCTTTGCATCCACACGATGCCCTGCCGTCCGCTATCAGATCCGGTGTGGCAGGAGACGCACGCTTGAGATCCGATGTAGCGGGGATCGTCGCGCTTGGTGCCACGCACCGTTCGCCTAAGGAACTGGACCTCAATCTCGTGCACCGAACCTCTTTCATCGCGCAAAAACCTTACCCGCCACGGTTCCTGCAGGCAGACGAACTCGTCCTCTCGAACCGGGACCAGGCCGTCCGGTGCAAATTCGCGAAGATGGAGGTGCCCCTGATCGTTCCACACCTTGATCGTGAATCCCCGTCCGAGATCGTAGATGCCAACGTAATCATCTGGAGCGTTCACGGTGGCTTCGATGGCTGAAGGTCGCCTGCGCCAACCCCGGCACGGCGTGAGACCATCACTGTCCCTGCGGGTCGGATCCGCTCCCCTCGACTCCAGCAGATCCAATATGGCGACGTGCCCACTCTTGGCTGCGACGTGCATCGGCGTCCAGCCCTCGCTGGTCGTCGCATTTGGGTCTGCTCCGGCGTCGATCAGCATTTCGGCCACCTCGACGCAGCCGCGACGAGCGGCGACGTGGAGAGGAGTGCGTCCCCAATGGTTCTGAACCGAGACGTCGGCGCCGGCGTCGAGTAGGAGACGCACAGCATCGGGTTGATCATGGTGGCACACCCAGTGGAGGGGGGTGCCTCCGTCGCCGCCGACCGCGTTGACCGGAGCTCCTGCCGCGACGAGCTCCTCGACGATGCGCCAGTGCCCGCGAATTCCCGCCCAGTGGAGGGCGGTGAAATCCATCGGCCCACGGGCGTCGAGGTTGGAGCCGTTCTCGATGAGCTTGTGAACCGCGTGGTAGTCACCACGTTTTGCGGCGTCGACCAGATCGGTCACCGAATACTGCGCTTCTGCGAGTGAATAAATGCAGGTCAGAGACGTGATAGCTAACAGGACCGTTCGGCAACAGTTCTTCATCCGTATCCCTCCGGAAGAGATCTCAATTAATTTCCAGGACTCGCGATCGGCTCCGCGGGGCAGGACCATAGCCGGAGATACGGAAGAGGCGCGGTCGGGTTGCTAAATCCGGATTCGACAAACGATCGGGGGCAGTGGGACTTGCATGCACATCCGAGCCGATATAGCGTCTGGGAAGGTCATGGCACGCAATCAACGGCAGGGCTTCATCGTGACCGGCGAAGGGGAACAGAGCCGGCGGGTTCCAGTCGGGGCCTCCCTGGTCGTCGGGAGGGCGGCGGACAGCGGGCTTGTGCTCCAGGATTCCTCGGCGTCGCGACGCCATGTCGAGATTCGCGCGACCAGTGACGGTTACATGTGCCGCGATCTCGGGAGCCGAAACGGGACCATCGTCAACGGGTCACCGACCAGCGTATGCTCGCTGGAGGACGGCGACCGCATGATCATCGGAGAGACGACGCTGCGTTTCGAGCTCGAGCCGGACAGCCAGCCGCAAAGGGTTTCGGGCAAGACCGTTTTTCTGCAAACGGTCCTCGATCCCGATGGACGTGAAAGAGAGTTGCCTCCGACCTCGACCTCCAAGGATCTTCTCGAAGCGGCCTACACGCTGATGAACGCCCTGGCATCGAACTTCAATCCGTGTGATCTGGTGGACCGAGTGCTGGAGACGACGACCAGCGCGATCCGCGCCCACCGGGGAGCCGTGCTGTTTTCCGGACCGGACGGGGAGCTCCATCCGTGCGGCATATGTGGGCATGTCCACACTATCCACCATGGGATCCCGGAACCGGCTCGAGTGGATGAAATCCACATTTCCGAGAGTGTTGCCCGCCGAGTCCTGCGGGACGGCGAGAATGTGCTCTATCAGAGCGGCTGGACGGATCCGGAGCTGGATCCTTCTGCGAGTATCGCTGCACTGAGGCTGACATCGATCCTCTGTGTTCCGATCCGTACCCAGTACAGGATCCTCGGTATCCTCTATATGGATACCGACGTGGCGGACCATGCCTACACCCACGATGATCTCCTGCTCGCCGCCGCCGCCGGAAACAGTGCCGGCTTGGCCCTGGACAACGCGCAAAACCACCGGATGTTGCTCGAAAAACAGAAGATGGAGCAGGATATCGAGGCTGCCGGGAACATCCAGGCAGGTTTTCTGGTCAGCGATTGGCCGACCGAAGACTCGAGATATGAGGTCTTCGGCGCGACGGTGCCGGCGAAGGTTGTCGGCGGTGACTTCTACGACTTCGTGCGTCTCGATGAGAATCGGGTCGGTTTGTTGATCGGTGATGTCAGCGGGAAGGGCGTCCCTGCTGCGTTGACGATGGCTCAGCTGCTCGCGGAGTTCCGCCTCAGCGCATCCGGTATGGGATCTCCCTCCGAGCTCCTCGCCACGCTCAACGAGGGGCTCGTCGGGCGAAGTCGGAGAGGGATGTTCTGCACTGTTGCCGTGGTGGTGATCGACCTGCGAGATGGGAGACTGGTCGGAGCCAACGCGGGTCACCACCCGATGTTGGTCGTATCCGAGGAGAGGATCGAAACATCGCTCGGTGCCTCGGGCCCGCCGATAGGCGTCCTGGCGGGCGTTTCGTGGGAGGACGTGACCGACGTCGTAAAACCGGGAGAGACCGTCATGTTTTATACAGACGGCATCGTCGAAGCCAGGTCAGGGGCCACTCGGGCGCCCGGCAACGAGGCCGACACGGAGTACGGGCTGCAACGTCTCGAGCGGGCCCTGCAAGAAAATATTCCGGCGACTCCGCACCGTTTGATAGATGGAGTGATGGGTGACGTTTACGACTTTTGTTCCCCGATGACACCGCACGACGACTGCACCATGATCGCTCTGAGGTACACCGGCGATGACTGATTTGCAGAAGGACCTCCGCCTGACGGTGCGTTCGGATCCGAAGCTCCTTGCAGCGATCCGGAGCCTGGTGCGCGGATGGGTCGAGTCCTGCGAAATCGACGCGAAAACCGCGAACGATGTCGTCCTGGCGATAGACGAGGCGTGTACCAACGCGATCCGCCACGCCTACCGAGGCCGATCCGACGGATCTGTGGAGCTGACGCTGCACGCCGAACCGGATTGGCTGGCCTTCCAGGTTTCGGATCAGGGTGAGCCGTGCCCTCCGGAGTGCACGACGCGACGGAAGCTCGAAGCACCCGAAATGGATGATCTGCAGCCCGGCGGTCTCGGTATCCAGCTCATCCATCGGGTGTTCGATGAAGTAGATTTCTGCCCGGGTGTGAGCGGTGGCAACTGTGTCACGATGAGGTTGAATCGATCCAGGGTGAGGGAGAATCATGGGTCTGACGATTGAGAGCGAGCAATTACCGGACGAGCGGTTGATCCGTGTGGCCGGCGAGGTCGACCTCTACAGCTCCCCGGAGTTGCGCAAGGCGATCCTGCAGGCCATGCCCTCAGGTGATGGTCGTCTGTCGATCGACCTCAGCGGGGTCAGCTATATAGATTCCTCCGGCGTCGCCACGCTTGTCGAGGGGCTTCGGGCTGCCAATGAGAACGGCGCGAAGTTCACTTTGGTGGCCCCCTCCTCGGCGGTGATCCAGGTGCTCGAGCTGGCCCGCCTCGACGGCGTCTTCAAAATCGTATGATCGAGGCACCGGGCCTCGTCGGACGCTGGACCTTGAATCAGCTGGCCGCAGCGGCCCGCGTGTCGGTGCTGATGGTCGAGACCTTCGCCTGGATGATCGTCGCGCCGCTACGAGGCAAGGGGCTGCGAATTCGGAGCGCGGTCGAGAGCTTTGTCGAATTCGGAGTCCGCTCCCTGCCGATCGTCGGCATGATCTGTTTTCTGGTCGGAGTCATCATCGCGCTTCAGTCCTCCTACACGCTGGATAAATGGGGTGCCAACCGGTTCATCGCGACGCTGGTCGCGGTCTCGGCGCTGCGCGAAATGGCTCCCTTGATGAGCGCCATCTTGATCACCGGCCGTAGCGGGTCGGCGATCACGGCCGAGATCGGCACGATGAAGGTGGGGGAGGAGATCGACGCGCTCGAGGTCATGGGCCTGAACCCGATCAAGTATCTCGTCGTTCCCAAATTCCTGGCGATGCTGCTCGCCGTGCCCTGTGTGACGGTGATTGCGATGTTCATCATGATTTTCGGGGGATATCTGGCTTCGGTTGTCGTGGTCGGAGTCGATTCGGGCATATATATAGACCAGACGACACGATCGCTGGTTGAGAAGGACCTCGTCGCCGGTCTCGTCAAAAGCGTGTTCTTCGGGATTGCGATCTGTTGGGTTGGTGTTTATCGAGGGCTCCAGGTGGAAGGCGGAGCCGAGGGCGTCGGGCGACAGACAACGGCGTCGGTGGTGACCGCGATTTTCCTGATCATCATCGTTGACCTGGTTTTTACGGTTCTGTTCTACTTCCTGTGATCATGGCAGAGAATCAAGAGCCAATCATCGCCGTCGAAGACCTGGTGGTCCGATATGGCGACCGGACCGTGCTCGACGGCGTGAACTTCGATATTCGCGAGGGCGAGGTCTTCGTGATTCTCGGTGGGAGCGGCTCCGGCAAGACCACCTTGCTGCGAAACCTGGTTGGATTGATGCGTCCGGCAGCGGGCCGGATCCTGATCAAGGGTGAGGACTTCACCGCAATGACCGAGGATGAACGGATCGAGCTGCGCAAGAAGATGGGCATGTCCTTTCAGGGGTCGGCCCTCCTGCAGTCGATCTCAGTGGCCGATAACGTCGCCCTGCCCCTGCGCGAGCATACCGAGCTCGAGGAGTCGACGATCGACATCATGACCAGAATCAAGCTCGAGCTGGTCGGACTTGGGGGCTTCGAAAATTACCTGCCTTCGGAGCTCAGCGGCGGCATGAAGAAACGGGCAGGAATCGCCCGCGCCATGGCGATGGATCCCGAGTTCATTTTCTACGACGAGCCGTCGGCCGGACTCGATCCGATCGTGGCCGCTGGGATCGACCAGCTCATCCGCAAGCTGCAGGAGACATTCAAGATCACCAGCGTCGTCGTGACTCACGAAATGGAGAGCGTCGAGTTGATCGCCGACAGGGTGTGCATGCTGAAGGACGGGCAGGTGGTCGATATCGGCACCTACGAGGAGTTGGAGGAATCCGACCATCCGTACGTCCAACAGTTCTTTGCCCGTCGCCCGGACGACGACCAGTCGACGGACGCGGCCTACACGAGAGCCCTGACCGGCCAAGGATGAAGTGAGGGAAGATGCCAGCGAAGCAGCACGATTTCACCGCAACCGAGATCAAGGCCGGCCTGTTCGTGCTGGCCAGCCTCATTATCTTGATCGGGTTCCTGGTCGCAATCAGGGGATGTCGCGCGGGGGACGAGGACACAAAGGTCTATTTCGCCGTTTTCACCGACATCGGTGGTCTCAACACCGGTGCTGACGTACGCTTTGGTGGGGTCCGTGTGGGGCGGGTTTCGACAATTGAACCGGATCCGGAAGACCGTGCGCGGATTCGCGTAACGGCCGAGGTCGGGGCCCAGATTCCAGTCAATCACGGGAGCATCGCGACTATTGAACAGATCACGCTGACGACCGAGAAACACCTCGAGATCTCGACCGGAGATGCCAACGAGCCACTGCACGAGAGCGGAGACACACTCACGTCGGCCTCGGGCGGGGGATTGTTCGATGTGCCGGCCTTGGATGGCGTCGTCGCCAAGCTGGAGACCACGCTGGACAGCATCAACGCCCTCCTCGGCGTGGATGATGGAGCCGGCACCGGCGGGGACACCGAAGCCGTCGATCTGGCCGAATTGATGTCGTCACTCAAAACGACGCTCGATGAAGGTGCGCAGGTGGCCCGCAGCGCAGGGAGCGTGATCGAGGACAACCGGGCCGATATCGACGAGCTTCTCGGCGGGTTGGGCACACTCGAGGCCACGGCCACCGAGCTGATGGCGGAACTCAAACAGGTCCTTTCCGACAACAAGGGCTCGCTGCACGGGAGTCTCGAAAACATCGAGCAGCTGACCGGTCAGCTGAACACTCGGCTCGACGAACTCCTGACGACCCTCCAGTCGACCTTCGGCTACTTGGAGGATCTGAGCGGCAACAGCTCCGACCTGATCGACGAGCAGCGCCCGACGCTGGAAGAGACGCTGCTCAACCTCCAGGAGACGACGCGGAACCTGAGGGAGTTCTCCCGCATCTTGGCCGACCAGCCGGATGCGCTGATTCGCGGCAGGGAAGCGCAGGGTAGAAGAAACGGGGAGACGAAATGAGAGCGACTCCAATCGCTGCAGTGGTCCTCTGCACTTTGTGCGCGTGTGCCTCGGCGCCGAAGATCGACTACTACACCCTCGGCACGGCATCGTCGGGCCGGGCTGATGCGAATGCCAAAATCACGGTCGAGCGGTTCAAAACCACCGAAGCGCTTGGCCGCAGCCAGATCATGATCCTCGCATCGCCGACTCGAATCGAATACTACGCGACCGATTACTGGGCGGGATCGTTGGGGGAACTGGTCCAGCAAAAGCTGGCGGCCGAGTTCGGTGCGCCGCGCGAGGCCAGAAGGGACCTGGTGGTCTCGGGCAAGGTCGTGGCGTGTGAGCAGGTGGACGGCGACGGTGATGTCGAGGCGCGGGTCAGGCTGGATGTAGTGATCCGTGACGCCAAAGTAGCCAGATACCAGCCACCGCTCTTGGAAAAGTCCTACGAGTCGAGCCGCCGGGTCAACGGTTCGGGAGGCGGAGCAGTGGTCGCAGAGCTTTCCCGGTGCGTCGAGGACATCGCGGCCGAAATTGCTGTGGATGCTTCATCGCTCTGAACCGGTCGAGGTCCGCCATACAATTGACTCATGGCGGGACGAGACGCCCGGATTCGCCGTTTCGGTTTCATCGTCGCCCTGAGCATCGCTGCGATTTTGATTCAGGGGTGCGCCAGCACCCGTCAGGTGCAGTCGTCGGTGCTACCTCGTGGCTGGCCTGTTCCCTACGATATTGCGATTGTGACTTCGAACTTCGGAGCCCCTCGAGGATCCTCGCGACACGAGGGCCTCGACCTGTCAGTGCCGAAGGGAACCCCCGTCCGCGTGACCGCTGATGGAATCGTCAGCTTTGTCGGCCGATCGGGCAGGTATGGCCGCACCGTCGTGGTCGAGCACGACCGGGACTACGAGACGCTATACGCCCACCTGCTGACGATCAACGTCAAAAGGGGCGAAAAAGTCAGACGGGGAGACGTGATCGGCACGGTCGGCAAGAGCGGCAACGCGACCGGTTTCCACCTCCACTACGAGATCCGCCTCCAGGGCACGGCGGTCAACCCGAGGTCGTACCTCTGAAACCCGTCTCCTCGGTACTCCAGGCTGGATGCTGGATGGCTCGATCCGCCCACCCGCCCGGCTATCGGCACTATTCCGGATGCATCCAGCATCTAGTAACCCCGCTTCGGATCGACGACCGAGAGCAGGGGTTCGCCTGCGACGAAGCGCCTGAGGTTTTCTCGGTAGAGCAACCAGCGTCGTTCACGCCCGATGTCGGACCAGGCAGCGTAGTGCGAGGTGATAATCAGGTTCGGAGCCTTCCACAATGGATGGCCTTGCGGCAACGGTTCGGGATCGGTGACGTCGAGGCCGGCGCCCGCGATCTGGCCCTTGGAAAGGGCGGCAATCAGCGCATCTGTATCGACCGTGCCGCCACGGCCTACGTTGACGAGGAAGGCGGTCGGCTTCATGGCGTCGAAGAGCTCTGTGTTGAATATGTCGGCGGTGTCCGGGGTCAACGGCAGACAGTTGACGACCACGTCGGCTTCGGAAACAAAGACCGGGAGGTCCTCGGTGAGCCCGACCCGGTCGACGAACGGGGGCCCGCTCCGCCGGCTGGATCGGATTCCCGTCACCCGCATCTCTGCCGCGGAGGCGAGGCGCGCGACCTCGGTGCCGATGCCGCCGAGCCCAACCACCAGCATCGTCTTGCCGCGCAGCCGCTGCAGCCGGGCGAGGTCACCAATCTCGGACCGGATCCAGGTTCCGCGATTCTGTGCCGTGACGGCATGACCGAGGCCCCTCGCGAGAGCGCGCGTCAGGGCCATGACATGCTCGGCGATCTCCGGTGACGCGAGCTTCTGGCCGTTGGTCAAGAGGACGTCGCCGCTGGCGAGCTGGGGAATTTCCAGGTAGCGTTCGACACCGGCCGAGCCGACCTGGACCCAGCGAAGGTGGGAGCCGGCCGCCAGCAAATCCGTGGTTGCGGTTCCGATGATGGCGTCGGCACCTTCGACCTGTTTCAAGGCCTGTTCGGTTGAATCGAAGGGCACGATCTCTACGCCGGGAGCCACCAGGGCAAGGAGGGGCAGCCGCTCGGGCCAATCGTCGCGCCACAGTACCTTGCGCGGCGGGGTCCAATCCGCATCATCTCGTGTTGGTGATTCCCCCTCGCGGAGAAGACGGCGTTCTGCGAGCTCCCAAGGCATTCGAAGCCCGCCGATCTCTGCGACCATCGCCTCGACCGCGACCGAGGTCGCGGCAGGGTCCTGCTCGCGCCACTCGACGAACCAGTCCGTTGACGTGTTCTCGACGATCTCCTCGGCTGATCGCCCTGTGAGGAGTGCGGCCTCGACGGTCGCCCGAAGATCTGTTAGGCGGGCGACCTGGTCGCGGAGCACCTCGGCTCCGCCCGGGCTGCCATGTCCGGGAATGACGATATTCGGCCCAAGGCTCTGGAGCCGCTCGAGGGCACCGAACCACGCGGTAAGGTCGGTATCGATAGTCGCCTCCACCCGGCCTTCGCTTGTTATCTGGCCGGTGATCAACACGCGTTCTTTCGGCAGCCATACCGCCGCGTCACCGCCAGTCGCACAACGACCGAGATCGAGCAACACAACCTCCCGCTCGGCTGCCGCGAGAGTAAATCCGGAGCTGAAAACCACTGCTGCATGCGATTGACCGCTCTCCGCCCGTTGCCTGGTCTCCGGCCGCAGTTCGATGCCCGGCGCGGCCGTTTTCTGATCTGAAGCACCGGTCGAGATTCGATATCTGGGGTGCAGGTTCGCCGGCATCCGTCCGTCGAGGTCGATTGCGAGGATGTCGGCGCCGATGGTTACGGACGTACCGTTTCGGCCCGTCGCATCATCAACCGAAACGACTACGCCGTCCGGAAGAGCATTTCCGGGGGAAGCGGCTCCGAGTACGGCGGACAGGATGACAAAAAGCAGGGCCGCAGCGACCCGGGTGGACTGGACGATTTGGCAAGGTGAATTCATGCCGGAGATCATAACCAAGAACGAGGAAAAGGGCGGCGATTGTCAGTCGTCGCTGGAGTTCGCGAAAATCCTTCCGAGGAACCGGTAGATCAGCTTGGCGACCAGGAAGTCGCTCGCCCAGAGGCCCGGGGTCGGCAGGAGCTCGACCACGTCGAAGCCGATGACCGTGCGGTGCTCTGCCACCTGTTCGAGGAGGGCGTCGACCTGGTACCAGTCGAGGCCTCCAGGCTCGGGGGTGCCGGTGGCCGGCATCACGGAAGAATCAAAGCAGTCGACGTCGATCGTCAGGTAGACCTTGCCGGTGAGCAGGTCCACGGCCCGTTCGATCCAATTCGAATCCTCAGCGGGACGGCAGATCTCGTGGGCGAAGAAGACACGTTCTTGATCGAGGTGCGGCATCTCGGGTCCGTCGACCGCGCGGATACCAATTTGCACGATCGGGCACCACCTCCGAGCCCAGTTCATCGTGCAGGCGTGATTGAAACGCGAGCCGTGGTACGACTCGCGGGTGTCGGAGTGGGCGTCGAGCTGCAGGATGGTGAGGTCCGGTACGAGGCGCGCGGCCGCCCTGATGGCGCCGATGGAGATCGAATGATCGCCGCCCAGAGTCACCGGTAGGGTCCCTCTCTCGATCAGCTCCCCGACCCGCGCATCGACACGATCCGCCAGTTCTTCTGGAGGGCCCTGGAACTCTACCGGGTCGAGAGTGGCAATGCCCCACCGGCATGGTTCGATGCCGAGCGCGACGTCAAAGTTTTCGAGGTGGTGCGACGCCTCGAGAATCGCCTCTGGAGCGCGGGCGGCGCCCTTGCGCCAGGTCGCCGTTTGGTCGTACGGCACCGGCAGGATTGCCGCCCTGGCGCTCTTGATGTCTGCCAGATCGTCGGCCAGCCCGAAATAGTGTCTGAGGGGATCGTGTTCGGTCACTGGCACCTCCCTGTGGGCGCACGTGGATCCTACCAGCGACCGGGCGGTGAGGGGTTGCGGTGAGACAGGTCTGTGCCATGCTGTGCAGGATGAGTTTCCTAGAAGAGCTTTTCGGAGCGGTTGAACAGGCCGTTCAGTTGGATCCGGCAACCCGGCAGCGGTTGCTGGCGTCAATCGCGATCATCCTGGGTCTGTGGTTGATCAGGTTTCTAGTGCTGGTCGTCGTGAACCGCCGCAGCGATGATGTTCGGGTCCGTTACAGGTGGAAGAAAAGCACGCAGTATCTGGCGGTCACCGTCGCAGTCTTTGCTCTCGGGGTGATCTGGATCCAGGGGTTCTCGTCATTCGCGACCTTCCTCGGTCTCCTGTCGGCAGGCCTCGCCATCGCTCTCAAAGATCTGGTGGCGAACTTCGTCGGCTGGGCCTTCATCCTCTGGCGGAGGCCGTTCGAGGTCGGTGACCGGATCGAGATCGGCGGTACCGCGGGGGACGTCATCGACCTCCGAATCTTTCAGTTCACCTTGCTCGAAATCGGCAACTGGGTCGATGCCGACCAGAGCACGGGACGCGTGATCCACGTCAACAACGGCCGAGTCTTCACCGAATCGCTGGCTAACTTCACCATGGGTTTCGATTTGATATGGAACGAGATCGCAGTGCTGGTGACCTTCGAAAGCGACTGGAAGAGGGCCAGGGAAATCCTGGCCGAAATTGCCGCGAGGCACGGCGCGGAGTTGAGCGAGACGGCAGAAGCGAAGGTGCGGCAGGCGGCACGAAAATTCATGATCTTCTACTCGAAGCTGACGCCGACCGTCTACACCACGGTTCGCGACTGCGGGGTGCTGCTGACGATTCGCTATCTTTGCGATCCCCGCCGGAGAAGAAGCACCGAACAGGCCATCTGGGAGGACATCCTCGATGCCTTCGCAGCATCCGACGACATCGACTTCGCCTACCCGACGCAACGCTTCTACGACAACCTGACCGAAGGGAAACCGGGCGCCAATCCAATCCAAAGCGGGAATGACACCTGAGGAATCAGGAATCTCCACCGAGGGATTCTTTCGCGCCGAGACTTCGTTGTGGTTATCTGTGAGCGACTCACAGAGGCTCCGACGGGAGCGCAAGACCGTTCGTCTGATGGTCGGGATGTACTGTGCCGGCCACCACGGTGGCGGCGGCCTTTGCCCCGCGTGCGCAAAACTCGCGGCATTTGCCGACCGCAAGCTCGAACTCTGCCCATACGGTCCGGATAAGCCGACCTGCAGCGACTGTCCGATTCATTGCTACCGCGCGGAACCGCGGGAAATGATGCGGGAGGTCATGCGATACGCCGGGCCGAGGATGCTGAAGAGGCATCCTGTCCTGGCAGTGATGCATCTCTTCGACGAGAAGCGCGAACCGCCTCCTTTGCCGAAAAGGCGGAGGTTTCTGTAGCGGGGACGAGGTTCGCTGCGACAAGCCGCCGGATTGAGTGGTCGCCCGCAAAAGCCGAGATTCAGAGCCGGACAAGAAGCCCAAGAAACGGGCTAGTCGACGTGTTTGCCTCCCGGTTCTAGGGCGAGTAATCTCCGGCTGGTGACAATATCCCTACAGCCAGAGGTTCGCTTACAATGCGACTATCGCGCACCGACCGGAGGTCGATAATGAAGCGTGAATTCAAGGTATCGCCCGAGGGTTTCTTGCGGCCCTTTGGCAGATTCATGATTGGCACTACCCTGGTGATCGTCGTGGTGTCGTCGATCGCCTGTTCGGCCTACCTGAGTTCCTCCGACGATTCCTGGACAGTGACTTTCTTCAAGGACCCCGACAGGGTGTGGAGCGCCATCGAAATGGTGTTGATCGAGCTCGACTACGAGGTCGTCGAAAAGAACCGGCCCGACGGGATGATTCGAGCGCAATCGGACCCCGCAGAGGACGGGACCGTGGTAGCGCTCGCCATCGACCAGGTGATGCGGACTGACGACCAGGTCAATGTCTACGTCAAGCCCTCATTCGTGGGCAACGCCGGATCGCAAAATCCGGACGCCTTGAAGACGGCCGCGGACGAGTTCGTCAAAGCCCTCGAGAGCAAGCTCTAGGGCGCCCAAAGGCCGAGATTCTGCTGCTTCGCCCGTCGTTCGATCTCGCGGTAATGCTCGTATCCATCGGGTAGATGTTCCGGATCAACTCTCGCGTAACCGAGCTCGAGGAGCTCGGCCGCGATATCGGTGCCGGATCCCTTTTCCGACAGACCCCGACCATACACGATCGTGGCAAAGGCCAGTCCGTCCTCTCCATGAACGATTCCGGCTGCGGTGTTGTCGGTGGTCCAGGTGAACACCGCGACGCGTTTGCCCTCGATCCGTAGCTTGACGAACTCGTGGGCCTGCCGACCGATCGGGGTGATCGGGTCGGGGACCCACACCCCGGCCAGGTGGACGGCAAACCCGCCCTCGAACTCTATGAGGTTGCCGGACGAGACCTCGGCGACCACGAGAGTGTTGGCGGCCACCGGAATGGCCACGCTAGCTGCGAGAATGAACAGCGGGCGCAGAAATCGTCGACGCATGCGGACCTCCCGTATCGAACGTCTTCTTCAAGTGTGATGCCGGATCGTGGCGAAAGTTCCTCCGGGCCGTGGCGATTGTTGGGCATCCCGAAAATCTTCCATCGGGAAATCGGGGAGGCTCGCGCTATCCTGACGGCGTGGTGGCGTCGGCGAACAGCTCATTTCGAGGCATCCTGCGTACGGTCGGGCCAGGCATCGCCATTGCCGCTACGGGCGTGGGTGCCGGCGACCTGCTGGCGGCGATGCTCGCCGGTGCGGACTTCGGCACCGCACTGACGTGGGTGGTGGTCGTCGGAGCGGCCCTCAAGCTCGGCCTCAACGAGGGGGTGGCGAGATGGCAGCTCGCCACCAACACGACGCTGCTCGAGGGCTGGTGCCGGTATCTCGGCTGGCCGTTCAAGATTTACTTTCTCGCCTACCTCGTGCTGTGGAGCTTCATCGTGGCCGGGGGCCTGATGAGCGCCTGCGGGGTGGCTGCGCACGCGCTGTGGCCCCTGTTCAGCATCCGTAGCTGGGCAATAGTCCATTCGATCGCGGCCCTGCTGCTGGTCGTCCTCGGGCGGTACGCCGTCTTCGAAAACACCATGAAGATCCTGATCGGCCTGATGACGATCACGTTGCTGGCGAGTGTGCTCATCGTAGGACCGGATCTCGTCTCGGTCCTCCACGGCCTTGTTCCAACCCTTCCCAGCGGTTCGGCCGGAGCCGCGTTGAGTTTGATGGGTGGCGTGGGCGGCAGCGTGACCTTGCTTGCCTATGGCTACTGGATCAGGGAGAGAGGGTGGGAGGGCCAGGCACGGGTCGCCGGCGTGCGCCTCGATCTAACCCTGGGCTACGCGTTGACCGGGCTTTTCGGGATCGCGATGTTGCTTCTCGCCGCCGCCGTTCTCGGTGGTGCAGGGGGTCTGCCGCCAGGGAGCGAGGGCCTTGTGGCCTGCGGAAACGCGGTGCGGGAGGCGGCCTCGTCGCGCTTCGGTGGTGTCACGGGAAGCGTCGCGTCTTCGGTGTTTCTGGTCGGCGTGTGGGGCGCGGTCTTCACCTCTACCCTCGGCGTCTGGAACGGCGTACCGTATCTCTTCGCGGACTACCTGGATGCCCTTCGCGGGCGGTTTGGCTCCGAGGTGGAAACGTCCGGTGCCGCCTACCGCGGCTTTTTGCTCTACATCGCGGTGCCGCCGATGATGCTGCTCTTCCTCGATCGTCCGATGTGGGTGATCAAGGTTTACACCCTGACTGGTGGTCTTTTCATGCCGCTGCTCGCGGGAACCCTGTTGTTTTTGAATTCGAGACAAAAACTGGTCGGAGAGCTGAGGAACGGCCCGGTTGCGCTCGCGACGCTGATGCTGGCGCTGGTCCTATTCGCTGCCATCGCAGCGCGGCAGCTCATCGATCTCCTCTGATGACGGGACGCGGTCGAGTCGCTTCTCGAGTATGCGTTCCAGTTCCTCGAAAGTCACCCCCAGGCGGCGCGCGGTTCCGACAGCGAGCGAGGTGCTGGCGACGCCGGGGATGAATCGAAAGGTGGGTCCGCTCTCTTCATCGACCTCTGCCTGGAGAAACGCGATGCCGGCCGAAGCGTTTCGGTGCTGAAGTTGGTCGGCAAAGTCGAGAAAATGGGTGGTCACGAGCGCGAATGGACGGATCTGCCTGAGGAGTCGTAGGACCATGTCAACGATCTCGATCGCTTCGGAGGGATTGGTGCCAGAACACAGCTCGTCAAGGAGAACCAGGGAGCCGGCGGGCACGTTCTCGAAGAGATTCCGCAAGCGCATGAGCTCGGTGCCAAGGCGGCCCTCGGCCTGATCGGCGCGATCGAGCTCGACGATCGACGCGAAGAGGCCGGCGACGAGCGGGATCCGTGCCGCCGAACAGGGAGCGTAGAGCCCGCAGTGGGCGAGGACCTGGGCGATGCCAACGGCCTGGAGGAGACGGGTCTTTCCGCCGGAGTTCGGTCCTGTGACGAGGTTGATGGGGCGATCCCCTCTGACTATCAGATCGGTCGGCACCGGCAATTCCGGCAGAATCAGGAGCAACGGGTTGAACAGGTCGCGGATCTCGAGCTCGGTGTGTGAGCCGATTGAAGGGAGACAGACGTCGAGCCCACGAAATCTCGAGCTGGCAGCGAACGTGCGAGCCACCATGTAGAGCTCGAGGTGGCAAATCAACTGGATGAGGCGCACGACCGCCGGCGCGATGTCCTGCCACACGTCCATGCTGAGGCGTTCGGCGATCTCCTCCGACCCGAGGCTGTAGCGTCGAAAAAAGATCCGGAGGCGGTCCCACCAACGCCTCAGGGGCCGACGATAGTAGGGGTTCCCCTTGGCCTCGCTGAGGCCGCGAATCTCGAGGTGGCGCACCCGTCCGTCTGCACCGAGGAAAACCTCGAGATCAAGCATCGCCATTTTCTGATGGTGATCGAGCAGGGCTTCGAGTCGGCCGAACGCATCGGATTGGCGGATGCTGGTTCCGGCGTCGAACACTCTCTGCAGCCCTGAAGAGGAGCCCTCGAAGGTGTCCGTCATGTGGTGTACCACAGAGCGAAACGCGGCCAGCACGTCCATCCGGAATTTCAGCGGTTCGAGGCGCGCATCGTCTCGCGACGCGCGCAGTAGGGTCAACATCCGGTAGAGGCGAAAGAGCAGGCCTTCGACGCACTCCGCAAGCCCGGGCCGTTCTTCGAGTTCGCGGAGAATCGCCTGCCGGTAGCGAATCGTCTGCAGGTCTCCGGAGGGAGCCGAGAGCACCCGCTCGATGAACGGGCCATGGGTCTTGAATCGGTGCCCGCAGACCTCGACATTGAGATTTGCAGATACGAGCTCGGTCAGGAAGAGGTCATCTGCAAAATGCTCTGGCTGCCAGGGGGTTTCCGCGGCCGCCATCGAATCGAGCTCGCGATCGATCTCTCCTGCGCTTGCGCGCCCGAGGAAGGCGAGATCGAGCAGGTGTTTCAGGCGTTCCGGGTCAGGATTGACCTCGGCCCGGGGCGAGAGGAGGTCGGGCAGCGGAAATTCGTCGAGTTCGCGAGGAGCTCGGGATCTCCCGAAACGACCGTCGGTAAAAATCATCGAACCGATTCGATCCATCACTGAACGATCCGGGTACTTTCGCGGATCCCCCTGAATCCTGTCTTCCGGGCCATGGCGAACACCCCGGCGGAGGTTGGACGATCGAATGACCATCCGGAGAAGTCTACTCCTGTCGATGCGTGATCGGCTGGAGGATCTGTCGGACGAGGAGGATTGATGGCTGGAATTGACTGGAATTCAGTTTCCACATACGTGGCATCAGATACGGCCGCCTTCTCCGAGGTGCATCAGGCAGCCGGGTCAACGCTGTCCGACCGAGGACGGAGACGAGATTCACGCGATGAAGACTCCTGGTGCGGTGCATCGCCCTCCGCGGTAGGAGGCTCCTAAACAAAACGCGTCGGTGTTACCGTGAGGTGGTGATGGCTGGAAGCGAAAGCGGCGGCGGGTTCGTGGCATGAGTGATGGGTACGCTCCCTCCTCTCGAAGCGAAGCCGTTCAGCTCGACGCGGATGACCCGCTGTTGGAGTTTCGCGACCGCTTCATTTTGCCGGAGGGCATCGTCTACCTGGATGGCAATTCTCTCGGCCCGCCGATGCACGGCACGATCGCGAGAGTCAATGAGGTGCTGGAGGGCGAGTGGGGTGCCCACCTTGTCGAGAGTTGGACCCGACACGACTGGATCGATCTGCCGGAGCGCGTTGCCGACGCGATCGCGGGTCTGATCGGCGCCGGGGCGGACGAGATCGCAGTCGCCGACTCGACGTCGGTGAACATCTTCAAGCTGCTCGGTGCGGCGTTGCGCCTGCGGCCCGGAAGACGGACCATCCTTTCGGAAAAGGGGAATTTCGGAACCGACCTCTACATCGCTCAGGGATTGGCAAATCTGCTCGGCAACGGGACGACCCTGCGGATGGTGGGGCGGTCGGAGATCGCGTCGGCCCTGGATGACACAGTCGCGGTTCTGATGCTCACCCACGTCGATTTCCGTACCGGTGAGAGGCACGACATGCAGGAGTTGACCGCGGCGGTACACGGGGCCGGTGCACTGGTTCTCTGGGACCTGGCGCACTCCGCTGGCGCGATGCCGGTCGATCTCACGGGCAACGAGGCGGATCTCGCCGTGGGTTGCGGCTACAAGTACCTCAACGGCGGACCTGGGGCGCCAGCATTCGCATTTGTTGCGCGACGCCATCACCCACGGCTGAATTCCCCGTTGTGGGGCTGGATGGGCCACGACGCGCCCTTCGAGTTCGATTCGGCCTACCGCCCGGCGGGCGGGGTTGGCAGGCTGCGCGTCGGCACGCCTCCGATTCTCAGCCTGGTTGCCCTCGAGTGCGGGGTGGCCGGAGTGTCCGAGATTGGCGTCGAAAGGTTGCGGGCGAAGTCAGTGGCACTGACAGAATGTTTCATCAACCTGGTGGAGAGGGACTGCAGGGAATATGACCTCGAGATCGTCACGCCGCGCGAATCACATCTTCGCGGGAGCCAGGTCTCTCTTCGACACCCGGACGGGTATCCGATCATGCAGGCGTTGCGAGCGGCGGGCGTGATTGGCGATTTCAGGGTGCCGGATCTCCTCCGCTTCGGTTTCGCTCCAGCCTACGTACGCTTCGTCGACGTGTGGGATTCGGTGTCGGCCCTGCGTGAAATCATGGGCTCCGAGAGGTGGAAGGATGCCGCTTTTCAGAAACCATCCAAGGTGACATGAGGTGTGGGGCGTCCCAATTGTCCTCCTGTCGATCGCGACCGCCTGCGTGGGCGCCATGGGTGACGATCAGCCCGTGATGACAGCAGCTGAGTTGGGTGCTCTGCCGCATCCCGCAGCGGATCATCGACTCCGCTACGGCAATGAACCGTCACAGTTTGGCGAGCTGCGGCTGCCGCCAACACTCGGACCGCACCCGGTGGTGATCGTGATCCACGGCGGCTGCTGGCTGGCCGAGTACGGTCTCGATTACATGTCCGCCTTTTCCGACGCCCTGGCCGCAGCCGGAGCCGCTACCTGGAGCATCGAGTACCGGCGGGTGGGGGACCAGGGAGGTGGCTGGCCAGGGACATTCGTCGACGTCGGGCGGGCCGCGGACCACCTGCGAGAAATTGCGCCACAGTACGATCTCGATCTCGATCGAGTCGCTGCGGTCGGCCATTCGGCTGGTGGACACCTGGCCCTGTGGCTCGCAGGCCGCGCCGGGTTGGAGAGGGACGATCCGCTTCGTGGGAGTTTGCCAATCAGGCTGAGCGGTGTCGTTACACAGGCCGGAATCCCGGATCTTGCGTCATACACATCCCCGGACGGCTGCGGATCGGCGGTGCCGGGTCTGCTTGGCGGAGATCCCCCTTTTCCGCTGCAACTGCTGCGACGCTCCTCGCCGGTGGAGATGTTGCCTCTAGGGGTCGACACGACGTTGGTCATTGGTGATCGCGACACGATCGTGCCCTCGAGTCAGGCGCGATCGTTTGCCGATGCGGCGCGGCGGATGGGTGAGACGGTGGTGGTCACCGAGATCGCCGGTGCCGGTCATTTCGAGCTGGTGGATCCTTCCCACCCGGGGTTCCGCGTGATTCGGGAAGCAATTTTCGGCATCCTCGCGCGCTGATCGTGGCGGATCTCTCAGTCGAGGCCGACCGAAAACATGCCATCGAGATCGTGGCGAGAGTAGGTCCGAAATGCGATCAGAGTTTCAGAGGATTCGACTCCTTCGGCCTGCAGCAACTCCTCGGTGACGAGCCTCGCGATGTGGGCGTCGTCGCGAGCCCGAATGATCGCTACAAGGTCGTACTGGCCGGCAACCGAGTAGACCTCCGAGATCCCTTCCAAGTCAGCGAGTTCCTCCGCCACCTGGTTGATTCTGTCGCGTTTCAGCTTGAGAAGAACGATTGCGTTGACCATGGTGCCTCCCCTCGGGGCCCGGCGCTTTGATGCTCTGGTCGCCCATCATACCGTTCCTCCCATACTCTATGATGTGGATCGCTGTCGGGCACCCTCACCGATGGCATCGAGGATGGAAACCGCGGAGTGGGGACCGATGTTGGAGCTGAACTGATATGGCTGAAATTCTCACGGAATCTGAGCTCGCGCAACGCTGGATGCTCGATCCGGACGTGATTTTCCTCAACCACGGGTCGTTCGGGGCGACGCCCATCGCGGTGCTCGAGGAACAGGCGCGGATTCGCCACCGGATTGAGACCGAGCCGCTCCAGTTCTTCGATCACCATTACCTCGACGAGCTCGACCGCGCGCGAGCTGTCCTTGGCGAGTTCCTCGGAGCGACGACCGACGGCCTCGCATTCCTGACGAATGCCACAACCGGTGTCAACACCGTCCTCAACAACATCCGGCTGCAGGAGGGTGAAGAGCTGCTGGTCACGGACCACGAGTACAACGCCTGCCGCAACGCGATCAACGCAGCCGCAGAGCGCGCCGGGGCGCGAGTCCTCGTCGTGCGGATCCCCTTTCCGCTGGCGAGCGAAGACGAGGTGGTGGAGAGGATTCTGGATGGGATCTCGGAAAGGACGAGGCTGCTGTTGGTCGATCACGTGACGAGCCAGACCGGCCTCGTGCTGCCGATCGGTCGGCTGGTCCGTGAGGTACAGGGGAAAGGTGTCGATGTGTTGGTCGACGGCGCCCACGCACCGGGGATGGTGAGCCTCGACCTGGATGCCCTGGGTGCGGCCTACTACACCGGAAACTGTCACAAATGGCTGTGCGCACCGAAGGGGGCGGCATTCCTCTATGTGCGGGCCGATCTCGTCGAAGGTCTCAGACCACTGGTCATCAGCCACGGCGCCAACGCTGGAGCCGAAACCAGATCCCGTTTCCACCTGGAGCATGACTGGACCGGCACGCGCGACCCGAGTGCCTGGCTTGCGGTGCCGTCGGCGTTGCGCGAAATGGAGTCGATGGTCGAGGGGGGGTGGGAGGCCGTACTGCGTCGTAACCGAAAGCTCGTTCTAAAGGGTCGCGAATCGCTGTGCGAGACGCTCGGTATCGACCCACCATGTCAGGAATCGATGATCGGAAGCCTCGCATCCCTTCCCTTGCCGGCGGGTGACGACGGCTCGGTCAACGAGCTATTCCCATTCGATCGGTTGCAGGAACGCCTGTTCACCGATTTTCGAATCGAGGTGCCGGTGATCTCGTGGCCGTCACCACCCAACCGCGTGATTCGAATTTCGGCACAGCTCTACAACCGCCCAGAGCAGTACGAGATGCTAGGGGAGGCGCTCCGCGTGCTGCTCGAGATCTGAATTCAGCGGGCCGGGAATCGCGAGGCCGGCTTCAGCGTTGCATACATCAAGAGTTGCGACTGCGACTCGATTCAAGAAAATCGCGACAAGGAGACCCTTATGACCTTCACATTGCCCGATTTGCCATTCGACCCGAGTGCGCTCGAGCCGCATATCGACGCACGGACGATGGAAATTCACCACGGAAAACACCACCAGGCCTACGTGACCAACCTCAACAAAGCGCTCGAAGGGCAATCGGACCTCGCGGGCAGGACTGCCCTCGAGCTGGTGATGGATCTGGAATCGATTCCGGAGGGGATTCGCTCCGCGGTGCGAAACCACGGTGGTGGGCACGTGAACCACACGCTGTTCTGGACGGTCATGAGCCCGAACGGCGGAGGCGCGCCTTCAGGAGGCCTGTCGGAAGGCGTCAACAGGTCGTTCGGTTCCTTCGATGCATTTAAGGCTGATTTCACTAAGGCCGCGGCGACTGTTTTCGGAAGCGGTTGGGCATGGCTTGGTGTGAAGCCCGACGGCACCCTGGCGGTGACGAAATCGGCCAATCAGGACAATCCGATCTCCACCGGCGAGATGATTCCCATTCTGGGACTCGACGTGTGGGAGCACGCCTACTACCTGAATTATCAGAATCGTCGCCCCGACTACATCGAAGCGTGGTGGAACGTGGTTGACTGGAACAGGGTCGAGGGCTACTACGCGATGGCCAAAGCCGGCGAACAGGTACGCTCTGTTTCTGACTGGGCGAAGGACCAGTGGGCCGAGTTCGAGGGGATTCTGAAGAAACTGACCGATTAAGGTCAAGACGCACGCTAATGGCTGGATTGCCGCCGCTCGGGCCATCCCGCGAGGCGGCAATTTTTTTATTGCGCTGATACTTGCCGATTCCCGGTTATCATGGCGCAGAGGTTCAACCCGCATTATTCATGGGGTTTCGTTACGGGGGCGGCGAGGTGAAATGCTCAATGGGGTTTGCGATCGGAGGGGCGCGGAGGCGTACTTGACGGTACGTCGCGTACCCCGAGGCGAGCAAACACTGCCGAGTGGCGCGCATCGTCGGCCGCAGTGGGGCCCTCACGAATAATGCGGGTTACCATCGAAAATCTATTCTGGAGGAGGAGTCATGGTCAATATCGGTAGGTGGGCGTTCATCATCGGTTTCGTGATCTGCGTGGTGGCTGGCTTGGTGATTGCCGAGCCCTGGATGTACTGGGTGCTGGCGGTTCTCGGGATCGTCGTGGGCTTCATGAATATCACGGCGGTCGAAACAAGGACGTTTCTCCTCGCTGCCATCGGATTGATGCTCTCTGCGTCGTCGGTGCTCACCCTCCCGCTGATTGGCGTTGCGGTGACGAAGGTGGTTGCAAACCTGGTCGTCTTCATTGCAGCTGCAGTCCTGGTGGTCTCTCTCAAGTCGCTGTTTGAAGTGGCAAAGGACTGAGCCGTACCAAGGAAATTCCGTTCAAGAATCCCGGGACAGATCGTCCCGGGATTTTTTCTGGACGAGCGTCAAGGAGATCATTCGGTTTGAGCTCTCTACCGGGTCCCGCGATGATGGATTCGATTGAAAAGGCCCACCGGAGAATCGTTCCCTACATTCGCCGCACCGAGTGTCGCCTGGCTGTCACCCTTAGCGAAGCGTTAGGTGGAGAGGTGTATCTCAAGCTCGAAAATCTCCAACACAGCGGATCGTTCAAGCTGCGTGGCGTGATCAACAAGATCCTCTCGCTTTCCGAAGATGAGTCACACAAGCTCCTGGTCACAGCATCCACCGGAAATCACGGCGCGGCGTTCGCGCACGCGCTGGAGTTCTTCAGCCTCGAAGGCAAGCTCTTCATGCCGAGGATCGCGACGGAAACCAAGATCGAGAACATCCGATCGACCGGAATACCGTTCGAGCTGGTGGGCAAGGACTGCGTCGAGGCCGAAGCGTCCGCGGCCGCCTTCGCGAGGGATCATGGTCACGTGTGGATTTCGCCGTACAACGATCCCCGGGTGGTGGAAGGGCAGGGCACCATCGGCGTCGAGCTTCTCCAGCAGCTGGGCACGGTCGACGCGGTGCTCGCGCCGGTCGGGGGTGGTGGCCTGATCTCGGGAGTCGCCGGCTACCTGAAGGCGGCGGATTCGTCGATCGAGGTGATCGGCTGCCAACCTGTGAATTCGTGCGTCATGTACGAGTCGATCGAAGCCGGTGAGATTCTCGACATCGAAAGCGTGCCGACGATCTCCGACGGCACGGCTGGCGGTATCGAGGATGGAGCCATCACCTTCGAGCTTTGTCGACGGTACGTCGATGATTTCATCCTACTCGAGGAGGGGGAGATCATCGATGCGATGCGCTGGCTCCACCAGCAAGAAGGACTGACCGTCGAGGGCGCGGCGGCGCTGGGCCTAGCGGCGGTGCTCAAAAATGTGCACCGGTTTGCCGGGCGAAGAATCGCCCTGATACTGTCCGGTGGCCGTGTCGACGAAAAAGCGCTGGCCTTCGTGCTGGGTTCGAACGGTCGACCGGGCAACGGGGAGAGAACATGAAGATCCCCATCTTCGAGCTCGAGCGCGTGCAATCGCTGTATGAGAACACAGTCGAGTACAACCTCACCGAGAGCGGCTTCCACCCGTTGACGCTCGAGGAACTGTTGACGCCTGACCAGATCCGCGAACTCACGAGCACCGTCCTCGGCTACGGCCAGACCAATGGCTCCGTACCGCTCCGCGAGCGGATTGCAGCCCTCTACGACGGGCAGAACATTGACAATGTACTGGTCACCGCCGGCTCGTCGGAGGCGAATTTCGTTGTCTGCCATACCCTGCTCGAGGCCGGAGACGAGGTGGTGATGATGATCCCGAACTACATGCAGATCTGGGGCATCGCCGAGGAGATAGGTGCGATTCCCCGGGCCTTCCACCTGCGCGAGGAGAACCGGTGGGCGCCGGATATCGGCGAGCTTCGCGCACTGGTCAACGACAAGACCAAAATGATCGCGATCTGCAACCCGAACAATCCGACCGGCTACACCCTTTCGACAGCAGAAATGGCAGAGATCGTCGACATTGCCGAATCGGTTGGCGCCTGGGTTTACTCCGACGAGGTGTATCGAGGGGCGGAACTGGACGGCGTCGAGATTCCGAGCTTCACGGGAATGTACGAACGCGCGATGGCGTGCGGCGGCCTGTCGAAGGCCTACGCCCTCCCGGGGCTGCGGTTGGGGTGGTTGGTGGGGTCGGCGGCGGTGATCGCCGATTGCTGGGCCTACCGCGACTACACCTCGATCACCGCCGGGATCCTCAGCCATCGAATCGGCGAGATTGCCCTGAGTCCGAATGTGAGACGGAGTATTCTCGAGCGCAACCGTTCGATGCTGCGAAGCAATCTTCAGGTGCTGAGCGATTGGCTGGCTGACTACGATGATCTCTTTCGGTTCATTCCCCCCAAGGCGGGCGGGATGGCGTTCATGCACTACGATCTGGACATCAACTCGACGGAGCTGGCGGACTGGCTGCGAACCGAAAAGAGCGTCTTCATTTTGGCTGGCGACTGCTACGGCATGGACCACTACTTCCGGGTCGGCGTCGGGGCCGAGAAGCGTGTGCTGATTGCCGGGCTGTCGCTGATCCGTGAAGCCCTGGTTGAGAGATTCGGCGTCTAGCTCAGCTCGTAAAACCTCTCCCAAAGACCGAACGCTTCGGTACGTGCCGCCTCCGCGATGGCGATGGGGTCGAGCGTCGTGTGCTGGAAGTCCTCGAGCAGCATGCGTCCCCCTGCAATAGTGTGGCGCACGGGCGTTTCGGACGCTCCGTAGACCATCTGTGCAAACACGTTGTCCGGACTGATCGGTGTCGGCGGCGGATCGCCGATAACACAGATGTCGGCCGGTGCTCCCGGCCGGAGTTCGCCGAGCAATGGTTCGTCGAAGAACCGTCGCGCGACCAATGCGTTGGTGTTGAGCAGTCCGGGGTGGGCGGAGAATCCGACTGTAGGGTCCCCGCGGCCGGCGCGCTGCACCAGGAACGCAGCCCGCAACGCCCGCAGCACCGAAGAGGACATGCCGTCGGTACCGAGGCCGACGGTGCAGCCGTCGGACGCCGCTCGCTCGACATCCAGCCACCCGACTCCGTTGTTGGCATTGGACTCCGGACAGTGGACAAGGACCGAGTTGTTGTTGGCCACCGTCGCGCGCCCTTCCGCGTCGAGATGAACGCCGTGGATGAGCAGCGCGCGTTCGTCCAGAAAGCCCCGTTCTTCGAGGCGAGCGAGGGGGAGAGCTCCGTAAGCCTTCTCTGATGTCTGCAGGTCGATCGGATCTTCGGCCACGTGTATATGACAGCCCGCGTCGGAAGGGCGCCGGGTCGCTGCCTCATCCAGGGTCTCATCAGTGACGGTGAAGCTTGCGTGCAGCCCGAGGGTGCCACGAATTCGGTGGTGTTTGCTGTGGCTGTCGATGAAACGAAGATTTTCGACCAGCCCCGCAATCGCACCTTCGTGGCCGTTACGGTCCGTGACCTCATAGCACAGGACGGCCGAGAGGCCGGCTTCGTCGATGGCCTCCGCGATGGTGTCGAGACTTCCTCGAATGCATGACGGTGAGGCGTGATGGTCGAACAACGTCGTGCAGCCCCATCGAATGCACTGGGCGGCCCCGAGCAGTGCCGAGAGGCGTACCGTCTTCGGTGTGAGAGCTCGGTCCACCCGCCACCAGAGCTGTTCGAGAATCTGACCAAAATTTTGCGGGACGCCACTCGGGGCCAGGCCGCGGGCGAGTGCCGAGTAGAGATGATGATGGAGGTTGATGAGGCCCGGCATCACCAACCCGCCGTGGGCATCGATGAGGGTCGCGTCAGGGTACTTTTCGCGAATCTCGGCTTCCGGTCCGACCGCGACGACGTGTGTTTTCGACCAGGCCACCGCGCCGTCTGCCCACACCTGGGGAGACTCTCCTCCGGTCATGACTGTCCCGTTGTGCAGCAGTTGGATGGGCTCTCCGGTTTCGTTCACGCAACTCCCCTCCGTACCCACTCGCCGGTGCCGGCGGGGCCGAAGAACTCGGTCCCTTCCGGTCGACGCTCGAAGACACTCTGACCGCGCACGTAGGTGGCTCGTACCCGTCCGTTCAACTCGAATCCATCGAGGGGCGTGTAGCGGTTGAGGTTATGGAGATCATCCGCGCGAACCGTCCATCTGGCAGCTTCGTCGAAGACCACGAAGTCGGCGTCGCAGCCGGGTCGCAGCCACCCCTTACGATGGTCGATGCCGAAGAAGCGCGCCGGCTCGGAGGACAGGAGCTCGGTCATGCGTTGGAGGGTGATCCGACCGGCCGCAACCCCTTGGGAGTAGAGATAGGGGAGGAGGAGCTCGACGCCGGGCACGCCGCCGTAGTCGGTCCAGATCGAACCGGTCTGTTTCTCCGCCGGCCAGCGGCCGGCGGCATGATCGGTCGTGACGAACGCGAGCTCACCGAAGGCGAGACCCTGCCACAGCCGCTGACGGTCCGACTCGGCCTTGACGACAGGGGCCGTTTTGAGCACCGATCCCATTTGAACGAGGTCCTCGGTCGTGAACTGGAGAAAATGGGGACAGGTTTCGGCGGAAATCGGCAGATCCTCGAGACGTGCGGCGCTGACGGCGTCGAGCGCCTCGCCCGACGCGAGGTGGACGATGTGGACTCTGGCTCCGGTGTCTCGAACAGCATCCACCGCCGCCAGGACCGCCGACGCCTCTGCCGCTGCAGGACGACTGGCGGCGTAGGCGGCCGGTGAATCGTCGCCACGCTGCTTCGCCCGTTCCGTGAGTTCGTTGACGATCGTTGGGTCTTCGGCGTGCACGCCGACCGGTATCCCGAGCTTGCGCGTTCGGCTCAGCACCTCTCGGATCTCGGAGCTCGTCAGATGGCGAAAGGTGTCCATGCCAGAGAGCATGTAGATCTTGATTGCGGCAACCCCGGCATCAACGATGTCGACAAGGTGGGTGCGCCACTGCGGATCAGTCATCGCGTTGCCCGAAACCCCGCCCCACAGCATGTAGTCGACATGGGCCTTCTGTCCGATGACTTGCAGCTTGTTCTCGAGCGCGGCATGGGTGACGACTGGGGGGAGGGAGGTGCACGGCATGTCGACAACACAGGTGACACCACCGGCCGCGGCCGCCGCCGTGCCGCTGGCGAAGTCCTCGCGCTCCGTGAACCCGGGATCGTTGAAGTGCACGTGCCCATCGATAGCTCCCGGAAGCACGAGCGCGCCGTCGAGGTCGACCCACTGCTCTTCGGTCGCCGCAGTCTCGGACCCGGCGGGAAGGACCTCCTCGAAGCGTCCATCTTCCACCACCAGCTCGACCGGGTCGGTGTTGTTGCCGCCCGACGGAATCCTCAGGTTGATATAGCGCGTTCGCATGTCGGGAACAGTCTAACCCGCATCATTCCTCACCGGGTGTCGCCACCAGCCACGCCGGATCGGCTTCCACAAGCGGAAATTCGGGCATCGATGCGGCGAACGAGCGGTGGAGGACGACCATAGTGCCGAGTTGATCCGGTTCCAGCGCGGGAGCGTCGGTGGTCCGATCGCGGACCGTACATTCGTACACCTCGAGAGTGGCGGGTTCCATGGTGACGTCGGCCACAGGCGAGGTGTAGCGAAGCGATCCGTTGGCCTCCAGCAGCTGGTGGGTTGCGCCCGCGAATCTCGCCTGCAGGCCGCGGGCATCTCCAACTCGAATAAACATGAAAGCATTGTTGTCCTGGGTGTTGAAATCCTCGCGATTCAGGAAGAGACGGGGTTTGTCCTTCCAGGGCCGGCCGGAGGTGGGACAGAAGGTGACGCAGTTGCCGCACTCGTTGCACGCATCGGCCAAGACCGCGACCTGAGGCCCCTGCTCAACTCGAAACAAAGCTGTGTTCAAGACTTCGTTGTCTGAAACCGGGATGCCAATTTCTTGCGGTTTCACGAGATAGGTGAGGATTGCCCGATTCGGGCAGACCGAGTCGCAGGTCGAGCACATGAGGTCGCAGTCGAGACAGCGCGACGCTTCTCTTTCGGCGTCCGGGGGAGAGAGGGTCTGGACGACCTCGGCAAACCCGGTCCGGTGATCGGGCGCCAGATGCGGGATCGCGACGCGGGGCGCGACCGTGGCTCTCCGACGCAGCAATCCGGGCCGGTCGAACTCCGGCCAGGGTGAGGGCGCGGGGTGAATCGCGCCGGATCCCCGTCGTCTCGCGATGATCGCCTCGGCGATCGTTCGGCCGTCGCTGCAGGCCTTGACGATATTCGATGGACCGGGACCGATGATGTCGCCACCCGCGTAGACGCCGGGGATGGAGGTCTCGAGCGTTTCAGGATCAACCGCGAGATAACCGCTGACGTTCAGCTCGACCTCGGCGTCGCCGAAGAGGGAAAGATCCGGCCGCTGGCCAATCGCCACAATCAGGTTGTCGAGCTCGATCTGACGCTCGGTCCCTGGAACTGATTCGGGCGAGAGCCGGCCGGATTGATCCGGGGGCCCGAGGCGCATGGTCATCATCTCGACCGCGATCAGCCGCCCGTCCGCCGTGATAACGCGGCTCGGTGCGACAAGCTCCTCGAGGGTGCCGCCTTCGGCGAGCAGATCGAGCAGCTCTTCTTTCTGGGCGGGCATCTCGGCACGCGTTCGGCGATAGAAGACGGTGACCTCGCCGTCGATCAGGCGACAGGCGGTACGTGCGCAGTCCATGGCAACGTCTCCGCCGCCGATGACGCCGACCCGCCGACCAAGGTCGGGCGGTGCACAGATTCGGGACGCGCGCAGGAAGTCGAGCCCGTCTAGGACTCCGTCGCTGTCGTCGCCATCGATCCCGAGGCGGAGGCCGTGGCGGGCGCCGACCGCGACCACGATCGCGTCGTATGGCTTGCTGCGAAGGGAGTCCAGCGAGACGTCCCGACCGATCTCGAGGTTATGATGGACCTCGACTCCGAGTGCACGCAGGAATTCCAGATCTCGTTCGATCGCTCTCTGTGCGGCGCGGTATTCGGGGATGGTCGCGGACACCATGCCGCCACTCGCGGGCCGTCCCTCGAAGATGGTGACTGCGATTCCGGTTCGGGCGAGAAAGGTTGCAGCACCGATCCCACACGGACCGGCGCCGATGATAGCAACCCGAAACGGCACCTCAGGTTGCGCTCGAGGCAATTCCGGAGCCCCTTCATGGTCAGTGATGTAGCGCTTGATTTCGCGTATTGCGAGCGGGTGGTCGATGTGGGTTCTCAGGCACACCCGTTCGCACGGATGGTGGCAGGCGCGGCCGAGAATCGAGGCCAGGGGATTGTCGGCGCGGGTGATTTCGGCGGCCTCATCGATCCTTCCGGCGGCGACCAATCGCATGTAATCGGGAACCCTTTGTTCGATATCACAGCCGTCGGTGCACGGGGCCTCGATGCAATCGAAGTTTCCGAGAGGCCGAGACGTCTTCGTGTGAGCCCTGTCGAAGGTGTCGCGATGGTACGCCGGGTCCGACAGCACTGATTCGGCATAGCGACGGAGATTCCGCTCGGCAGCATCGCTGACCGGCTGATCCGTTGAAGCCGCGGTGGCCAGCACGAACCCGTCGATGTCTTCAGCACCAGAGTCGGTGATCGATTCGCGCAGGCGTTGCAGGTAGTGGTTGATACGGAGATATCCGCCGGGACGGAGCAGATCCGAGCATACCGTGACCGTCTTGATTCCGGAGCGGATCAGCGAAGGGATGTTTGAGGAATCGGCGCCGCCGGAGAACGAGATCATGAGCGGATGAGTCACATCCTCGGAAATCTTGCGGGCGAGTTGGACCGTGAGGGCGTGCAGTGGGCGCCCCGAGAGGTACATCGTTTCCTCCGCGGGATCGAAGACGGAGCGGTGGTTGTGGACGGCAAGCGTGTTGGTGAGCTTGACCCCGAACACGAGATCGAGGGCGGTTGCCGCATCTGAAAGCTTCTTGAGCAACGAAATCGCGCCTGGATACGCGAGGTCTTGCTTGAAGACTTTGGCCGGAACCGAAACGTCAGTGAAACCAAGGCAGTCGTTCAGAATGGAACGCAAGCGGTCCGGCCCGAGAAGCGTGGGATTGAGCTTGACGCTGGTGTGGAGGCCGCGTTGTCGCAGTAGATAGTCGCAGATCGCGCCGATCTCGTCGGGCGGGCACCCGTGCATCGTGGAGAGGGTGACATTGTCGGACAGGCGAGAGGGGATCACGATGTTCGCCGCTTCAGGAAAGCGATCAACGATCTGTTCGACGGCCTTTTGCAGGGTTTCGCCCGCGTCCTCGACCTTGTCGAGATACCACTGCATGTTGTCCTGCTCGATCCCGGTGAGGTCGTAACCGACCGAAAGATTGAAGTTCAGCCCCGGTTGATCCCCGGGGAACGCCAACCGACGGTGAAGCGCGTGGATCAGGACCCATGCCTTGAGGTACTCGGCGTACGACTCCTCGACGCGTAACTCCTGGGACCACTCGATGTTGTACCCCTCGTCCTGCATGTCGATACACGGTTTCGAGACCTCGATCCGGTCGAGGGTCTGGACGGTCTTGAGCTCGATGAAACGCGCCCCGCACAGCCACGCAACGACGATATTCTGGGCGAGTTGCGAGTGGGGACCTGCGGCAACACCGAGTGGCGTTTCGAGCCTCCGGCCATACACCGTCGTTTGAAACGGGTCCCGCGGATCAGGTCTGAAAAAGAGCGAGGCAGGAACACCGAAGATCGAGTCCTTCGTCTCCAGCTCGTCGGCAATCCAGTTGGCAAGAACCTCCAGCGAGATCGGATGAAAACGGTCGGACATGTACACAGGATACCGTTCCCGCCCACACAGGCGTTGCAGAGGGGAGAAGGAGAAGAGGAGAAAAGGGGAACCATGGGACGCTCCTCTGTCCCTTTTCGCCTTTTCATGTGCCGCGCAGGAATTACTGCCTACGCTGCCAAACATTCTGGCCGTACGGCCGTCGAGCCGTCATGCTGTCGAGCCGTCGAGCCGATGGGCCGTTAGGGGTGGGCGGGCGGAGCTACCGGCCGCGCTTGTCGGCGAACATCCGACGGTCCGCCTTCTCGAGGGCAGTGGTCGGGTCGCCTCCGGGCGCGAGGTCGGCGATCCCCACGGCGATCGTGAACAGAGGTCCTTCTTCGGGCGGTTGCATGAGGGCTTCGCGAATGGAGCCTACCCGCACCAGTGCATTCGCTTGATCCATCCCTGGAGCAACGACCAGGAACTCGTCACCCCCCCAGCGGATCACCTTGTCGTCAGGACGGAAATTCTCGACGATGAGATTCGCGAGCCGTTGCAGGGTGGCGTCACCGACACGGTGTCCGTAAAGATCGTTCACCCGCTTGAAATGGTTGATATCGATGAATATGAGCGCTCCACCGGTTTCGATCACCGAATGCATCACCTTCCTGAGGGTGCGTCGGTTGGAGAGATTGGTGAGAGGATCGGTGTCGACCAGGAGGCTCAAGCGCTGTTGCGACTCGATGAGCTCGCGGTTGGCGTAATGAAGGAGTTCCTCTCTCCGGTCGGCGATGACGGCGATGCAGGCGAGGGCGAGAACGAGCTCGGCCAGAGCATCTAGAAACGAAGAGTAGTTGAAGTACACGAAGCCCGCGCGGTTTCCCCAGAGGCCGGGTAGCAGCAGCAGAGCCGAGGTCAAAAACAGGCATCCCTCGACCAACATTGCCCATCCAAGCCATCGCGAGACGACCGACCGTGGATGCCTGAGAACGACGATCCCTCCGCCAGTGAGGGCGAAGCCGACAAGCGCGCTCTCGGCGAGCTGCCCCTGCCATAGATTGGGCACCAGAAGCCCGAGGGCGACGCTCCAGGCAGTGATGAAGAGGGTAAGGACGCGAGGCGAAACACGAGGCTCGACGCCGGGGCGCAGGTGATGGCGTGCTCCAGCGACGATCAGGATCGCAAACGTGGCCTTGCCGGCGAGGTAGAGGACGAGCGTCAATCGGTGACCGATCAGCGGCATCGACGCGTAGAAGTGGATGAAAACCGCTGCGAGCGCAGTCGCGTCTGCGAGCCACGCCAACGTCCACAATTTCACCTCGCGGAGGGTGACGATTCGCCACAGCAGCACAAAGTAGCCGAAGAGGCACATCACCATCGCGAATTGAACGGCGATAGAAAGCCGGTTGAGTATGGGTGCTATTTCTTGCATGTGGTTTCACCACTATAGCCTTCCTCGTTTCTTGAAATTCGAGCTGCCAACTCTCCGGATGCTCGATCCTGGATGCTAGATACTGGATCCCCCTGTTGAACGGCTGGTGGTAACTACAAATTCGTTGCATCCAACATCCAGCATCCAGCGTCCCGTCCTGCTAACCTGTTGCAGCACATGTCCCACAGGCCCACTCTTGACGCCGCCGCCTGCGCTGATCTCATCAGCAGATCGGAGAGGATCGTCGCGTTCACCGGAGCCGGAATCTCTACCGCCGCGGGCATTCCCGATTTCCGCGGGCCGCAGGGTCTGTACATCACCCGCCGGTATGACCCCGATACGGTCCTCGAGATCTCCGCGTTCCGGCGCGACCCTGCGCCCTTCTACGAGTTCACACGCGATTTTCTCGACGTCATCGACGGAGCCGAGCCGACCTTCACCCATCGATTTGTCGCGGAACTCGAATCCCAAGGCAGACTTGGCACGGTGGTCACCCAGAACATCGACTCGCTCCACCAGATGGCAGGCTCGAAAAAGGTGATTTCGGTCCACGGCGACTATTGGACCAGCCACTGTCTCGATTGCGCCCGGGAGTTCGACCTGTCGTTCATGAGGGACGCGGTGCGACAGGTCGAAGTTCCCCGCTGTACCTGCGGTGGTGTCATCAAGCCGGACGTCGTCTTCTTCGGCGAAGCGGTCCGGGATCTCGAGAAGGCCGCCTCGGTGATCGCCTCCAGCGATCTCCTGCTAATCCTGGGTTCATCGCTGGTGGTCTACCCTGCGGCCTTTCTGCCGGAGCACGCGGGCGGTAACGTGGTGGTTGTCAACCGTGGAGAGGTCGGTCTGCCACCCGGAACCGGGCGTTTCTTCGTCGACGCCGGCCTCGACGAGTACTTCAGCGACGTCTCTCGCATTCTCGGGGCATAAGCTAAAACACAAAGCCACAGAGGGTCCTGAGAGCGCATACAGGAGAAAATCCTCTTTGAAGCCGATTTCAATGACGATTGATCCACCCTTTTCTGCGCGACAGATTGCGCGTCTTCTCTGAGTCTCTGCGTTGTTTCAGACGGATCCACGAACGAAGGAAACCTGTCCGGTCAGCCCTTTCGCGAGGGTGGGACAGAGGGCCGGGCCGCGGGTGCGTCGATCATTGGCAGTGAGGTACGACGGATCCCGTCGTGAGCGTGCAGTGCGGCTGCGACCGCACCGGCAGTTGGCACCAGGCCGATTTCGCCAACTCCCTTGGAACCGTAACCGCCGACGGAATCCGGGACCTCGACCAGAATGACCTCGATTGGTGGGGTGTGTGCGGCGCGGAGGATGCCCAGGTCGCGCATCAGGAAGGAGTCGGGCCGAGCGTCCGTACACGGGAAATTCTCTGACAGCGCGTATCCGAGACCCATGTGGACACCGCCTTCGATCTGACCCGCGCAAAGCTGAGGATTGATTGCGCGCCCGACGTCGTGCGCCGCAACGATTTTCTCGACCGTGCCGTCCTCGGCGAGGATCACCACCTGGGTGGCAAATCCGAAGGCCATGTGAGTCCTCGGTTCTGCCACCTCAGCTCCCGGCGCGGTCGTGAAATCGCAGATGTATTCACCGTTGAAGCGCCGTCCGACAAGCTCTTCAAGGGACGACCCTGTCAGCGCGCCGGCGAGCTGTCTGGCGGCGATCTGTCCGGCAGCCGTGCAGAGGGCGGTCGCGCGGGAAGCGGTCGTCATGCCGCACTCGACATCCGGTTCGCTGATCGTGCGCGCCGACATGATTTCGAGCGGCAGACCGGTTTCCTGAGCCACCACCTGCCTCAGGATGGTGTGCAACCCCTGGCCCATTTCGGTGAAACCGGTGAGGATCTCGAGCTGGCCACCCTCGTGCACCTCGATCGTGACTCTGCCGGTGTCCTCCATGCCGTTGCCGATGCCGGTGTTCTTGATGCCGCAGGCGATACCTGCGCGCGGGTCCGATTTGTAGATGTCGCGCACCGCCTCGAGGGTCTGACGGATTCCGCAGCTCTCATCCATTCGCTGGCCAGTGGCAAAACGGTCGCCGGGTTCGAGGACGTTGCGATCACGGATATCGTAACCGTCGATTTCTATCTTCTCGGCGAGTATGTCCAACACGCCTTCGATGGCGAAGGCCGCCTGATTGGCGCCGAATCCTCGCATCGCGCCACATGGTGGATTGTTGGTGTAGACCGTCCTCGCTTCGACGTCGACGTTTGGCACCCGGTAGGGACCGCACGAGTGACCGGCAGCGCGTTCGAGGACCTTGGTGCCGACCGACGCATAGGCCCCAGTGTCACCGATGATACGCGCTCGGACCGCCAACAAACGCCCGTCGCTGTCTGCGCCGACCGTGTAATGGAGGGTGATGGGGTGGCGTTTCGGGTGGATCCGCAGCGACTGCTCGCGGGTGAGCACGACCCGTACCGGCCGCCCGAGGAGCCAGGCCGCGAGCGCAGCGTGTCCCTGGACGGAGAGGTCCTCCTTGCCACCGAAGGCGCCGCCGTTGGAGATCAGCTCGACCTCGATCTTTTCCCGCCCGATCCCGAGGATGGCCGCAATCTGCCGCTGGTCGTCGTGAACCCCCTGGCCCTGGGAGTAGACCTTGACGCCGTCGCCCCTCGGCAGGGCGACTGCAGCCTCCGGCTCGAGGAAGGCATGCTCGATCCGTTGGGTCGAAAACGTTTCCTCGACCACGAATGCGGCTCCTGCGAGGGCGGCATCGACGTCTCCTCGCGAGAAGGCGCAGGTTTCGAGCAAATTGCCGTCGGGGTGGACGTGTGGGGCATCGGGGGCGAGGGCCGCTTGCGGAGAATCGATGGGTTCGAGGATCTCGTACTCGACGGTGACCAATTGCGCCGCTGCACGCGCACGGTGTTGGGTATTTGCTACCACCAACGCGATGACGTCGCCGATGTAGCGCGTGATGTCGCCTTCCGCCACCAACAGTGGCCAGTCGGCAACGACCAGGCCGTGCGTGCGAACGCCGGGAATGTCCTCGGCGAGAATGACTCGCTCGACTCCCGGCATCCGGCGCGCGGTGGAGGTGTCGATTGAGGTCACCGTCGCCCGGGGATGCTCGGAAAGGACGAGCGCTCCGTGCAGCATTCCGTCGAATGTCAGGTCGGCGACGAAATCCTTGGCGCCGAGCGCCTGGTCAAGGCCGCGAAAACGCGTGGCGGAGGCCCCGATTCCCTCGCCCTGTGAGCCTTCCGAATTTCGTCCGAGACCATAGTCTTCACCGAAGAAGTGCGGACGGCGTGGTTGTCGATCGACCGGCAGCGCACCCGTTTTCCAGGCCTCGCCGGCGGTCTGGATGGCGTCGACGACCCGGTTGTAACCGGTGCAGCGGCAGAGGTGGCCGGCCAGGCCGCGCTGCACACGAGCGCGGTCCGCGGTCAATCCTTTTTCGACAAGGTGGGCTGCGCGCATGGTGATTCCGGGCGTGCAAAAGCCGCATTGCACGGCGCCTTCGCGAACCAAGGCTTCCGCCAGGAGCTGGCGTTGGCGGTCCGGCAAACCTTCGAGGGTAACGACCTCTCCACCTTCGACCCTCGAAGGGTCGAGCTTGCAGGCGAGAGTCGGTTTCCCGTTGAAAAGAATGGTGCAGCATCCGCAGACACCCTCCGGCGCACACCCGTCCTTGACCGATGTGATGTCACAACATTCTCGCAGCACCTCGAGGAAATGCATGCCTTCTTCGCACGCCACCTCGGTGGGCAGGCCGTTGAGCCGAAAGGCGATGGTGGTCACGATCGACCCCGGTTGCGGACTCCGATGATCTCAGCTGCAACGCTGATCGCGATCTCCTCCGGCGTGTGGCTGCCTATCGCGATTCCAATCGGAGCCGTCACGCGTTCGAGCAGCAACTCTGGGGTGCCGTGTTCGACCATCGACGAAAACATTTGACGGACCTTGGCCTTGCTGCCCATCAATCCAAGGTAGGCGAGGTCCTTATCCAGCAAGCCCTCCAGGACCTCTCGATCGTGAGCGTGCCCGAACGTCATGATCACAGCCCACGAATTCGGGCCGTCGGCCACATGGTCGTCGATTTCACCATAATCGACCACGTGGCGTTCATGGGCCCAGAGGTTGGCGGACATGGTTGGCAGATCCTCTCGATTGTCGAGGACGACGATCCGGAAGGGGAGTGTGGCCATCACCCTCGAAAGCGCGAGGCCGACGTGTCCTCCGCCAATGATATGGAGCGTGTCCTGGAGGCCGATCGGCCCGGCGTACTCCCAGCTCCCACTGCTCGATTTGAATACGTGCGGATGCGTTGCACCCGGCTCGAACGCCGGCCCCTCAGCCGTCAGTCGCAGGGTTCCGGTGCGATGACTGTCGACCGTGTCGACGATTGATCTGACAGCCTTTTCATCATTCCGCGAAAGCGAGATGATAGCGAAATCCTGGGTGCCGGAGCACAGAGTGCCTCCCGCGGTCGGAGAGTGGACGAAACGGTAGATTTCAGCCTTGCCCGCATGGGCAGCGGCGCGTTCCAGCAGCTGCCGTTCAGCTTCACCACCGCCGATCGTGCCCGAGAACTCGTCGTCAGCGACCACGACATGGGTTCCGGTGATTCCCGGAACGGATCCGGAGTGGTCGACGACGAACACCAGAACAGCCTTCCGGTTCTCGTGAAGGGCAGCCAGGGCGTGGCGCCATGGGTTCGTCTGCGTGTGTCTCGGCAATCGCATGGAGCGATTCTATCTCAGCGAGCGGCCCGCCACAGAGGCACAGAGAAACAGAGGAAGCACAGGAATGCCTGTCGATTTTTGACGCAAAGGTGTAAATGGAAAAAGCCCCCCCATCCCTCCAGTTCGGATTTTGAATTTCGGATTTACCACCCATTGCTCCTTTGCGCTTCTGGGCGAGCGGATGGATCTGTGTCATCTGTGTGATCTGTGGGCGAATTGGGGGGCTGAGGGCCTTCGTGACGGTGTCTTCGCGGTTGCGACGGACTTCGAAGGCTCTCGCTGTGTTCTCTGTGTTTCTGTGGTTATTCGATCGATGGATGTGGCCCGATCTCTGAATGGTTGTGGTCACCATGAAGGAACATGAGGACCTTTTCGGGCGTCATTGGCGCATCGAAGAAGGGCTCGCGGTCGGGGCGGAAGGCGGACATGGCGTCGAGAAGAGCGAAGTACGCGCCGATGCCGTACATGAGCGGCGGTTCTCCGATCGCCTTGGAGTGCATGACCGCATTGGGGTTGTCCGCGTCTTCGAGGAAGTGGCCTTCGATTTCCGGAGCGGAATAGATGTCAGGTATCTTGTAGGTGCTGAGGGTGTCGGCGAGGTTGCGGCCGTCAGCGAGCACCAGCTCCTCCATCGTCATCCAGCCGATGCCCTGGACCAGCCCGCCCTCGAGCTGTCCCGTGTCGACCGTGGGGTCGAGGCTTCGGCCGGCATCGTGAACGATCGAGACTCGATCGACGGTGTAGATACCCCTGAGACAGTCGACCGTTACCTCGATGGCCGCGCTGCCGTACACGTGGTACGCGAACGGCTCGCCCTTCCCGGTGGTGCGGTCGAAATGGAGCTTTGGCGTTGCGTAGTGGGCCTGCGCGGAAAGGCTGACCCGGTTGAAATACGCCTTCGTGACCAGCTCGTCCCACGCCAGCCCGGTCGCGGAATCGTCAACGGTGACATCGCCGTCGACAATTTTGACCCGTTCAGGTTCGACCTCGAGGCTTTCCGCAGCTACGGCGCACAAACGGGCGACGATCGTCCGACAGGCGATCTCGGTGGCCTTTCCGTTCATGTCCGCGCCGGAGCTGGCGGCGGTAGGGGAGGTGTTGGCGACTCGAAGTGTATTGGTGGTTTCTATGGCGATGAGTGCGGGATCGATGCCGAGGGCGTGAGCGGCGACGTTGGTTATCTTGGCGTTGACGCCCTGTCCCATCTCCACCGCGCCAGTGCTGACGCTCACGCTGCCGTCGGTGTAGACGTGGACCAGCGCTGCCGCTTGGTTGAGAAAGGCGGAGGTGAATGAGATGCCGAAACAGACCGGCATCATCGAGAGGCCTTTCTTGACCACTCGGTTGTTCCGGTTGAAGGTGTCGATTTCGGTCCGTCGAGCAGCGATGTCGAACCGGCTCTCGGTTTCGGCAAAAGCGCGGCGGGCATGGTCCTGTTGCGCTTTCATACCGTATGGAAAGACCTCGCCCTTCGCGATCAGATTGATCTTCTGAATCTCCATGCGATCGATACCCATCACATCGGCGGCGCGAGCGATCGCCGATTCCATCACGAACATCGCCTGCGGCGCTCCGAAACCTCTGAAGGCGGTAAACGGTGGAAGGTTCGTCCGACAGCTCATCGCGGTGACGCGTACGTTGGGCACGAAGTAGCTGCCGGTTGCATGGAACAGGCTGCGCTCGAGGATGGCAGGGGAGAGATCGGCGGCCGCGCCGGCGTTCTGGAAAAAGGTCGCTTCGTAGGCCAGAATCCTGCCGTTTTCCGCGAGGCCGATCTTGTAGTCCGACGTGTACGGGTGACGCTTTCCGGTCATCCGCATGTCTTCGATACGGGAGAGCGCGATACGAACCGGCCTTTTGAGAGAGAAGGCTGCCAACGCTGCGATTGCCGCCCACGGCGTCGCCTGGTCCTCCTTTCCGCCGAACGCCCCACCGAGGCGTGCAACGTCGACCTCGATATCATTCATCGAAAGTCCGAGCACCCGTGCCGTGATCCGTTGCACGGCGGTCGGCGCCTGGGTGGATGAGATGATCCTGAGGCGATTCCCCTCCTGAGGCAGGACCAAAGCGCCTTGCGGTTCAAGGTAGAGGTGTTCCTGGCCGCCGGAGTCGGCGCGACCCTCGATGACGAAATCGCACGACGCCCAGGTTTCCTCGACCGCGCCGAGCGAGAAGGTGCGTGAGGGCACGATCAGGGATCCGGCCGCGGCGGCCTCCCTGGGATCGAAGACGCCGGCAAGCTCCTCGAACTCTATTTCGATCGCCGCTGCAGCTCGACGCGCGGTGGCGGGGTCGTCTGCGACCACGACCACGATCGGTTGGCCCCTGAAGTGGACCAAACCTTCAGCCAGAAGAGGCTCGTCCTGGACGATTCCCCCGATCTGGTTTTCGCCGGGGATGTCGGCGGCTGTCAAAATGCACGCAACGCCTTCTACCGTTGCTGCCGGCGAGGTATCCAGACGAACGATCCTACCGTGCGGGATCGGCGAGGCCAGGACCGCTGCATGCTGCACGCCCGGCGGGTCTGGCAAATCGCCGACGAACAGCGACTCGCCGCGGGTGTGCGGGCCGATCTCGAAATTGCTCATGCACTCTCCTCTTCGACCTGGCTCGCCTCGACGCCGAAGAGGGCGTAGAAATGAGCCAGCACGAGCTGTCCGAGGAGGAGCCTCTTGTATTCTGCCGAGCCACGGACGTCCGAGATCGGGGTAATCTCTTTGCGCGCCTGCGTAGCAGCGTGGCGCGCGGTTGCCGCGTCCGGCTCTCGCCCGGAAAGAGACTCACTTGTGGCCGGGAGCAGGGCCGGAATCGGCGCGACACCGCCGGCGGACAGGCTGGCCGAATGGATGCGTCCGTCCACCATCTTCAAACGGAGAGCGGTATTCACGCTCGCAATGTCGAGGTAGGTACGCTTGCTCACCTTTTCGAAGTTGAAGAGGTCATCTTCGGCCGGGGCTTTGAACCGAACCCACTCGACGATCTCCCGCGCTTCGAGGTCGAGCTCCTTGTAGCCAAGGAAGAACCGGTGGAGCGGGAGTAATCTTCGTTGATCGCCTTTGGCGAGGCCCAACTCCGCGTCGAGGGAGAGAAACACGATGGTCATGTCTCCGATCGGCGAAGCGTTGACGATATTCCCTGCGATCGTCGCCCGCTGGCGGATCGGCAAGGAGCCCATCAAACGCATCGACCGCTCGATGCCCGGCACGCTCTCGCTCAGGATCTTCGATCGCTTGATGTCTTCGGCCGTCGCGGTGCCCGCGAGGTAGACATGCTCACCGTCGCGCCAGATGGGCGTGTCGGTCTCCACCGGCAGCGCCCAGAGGTCTGCGGTCGGCAGCTCTGAGGGCTTTTGCACGTAGAGGTCCGTGCCGCCGGCGACGATCACCTGCGACGCCGCTGGTGGTCCGTCTGGAGGACGGATCTCGAGTCCTTCGAAGAGATCATTGACGCGAAGGAAATAGTCTGGGAGGAAGCCTTCCCTCACCAGAGCCGGGATCCGCTCTTCTGCGGGATCGACGGTTTGCTGGAGGTGATCGATGACGCTCGAGAGGGCTCGTCGAATCGAGGCGTAACCGGTGCAGCGGCAGATATTACCCGCGATTGCCTCGATCGCCTCGTCTTCTGCCCACAGTTTTGACTCGAGGAGGTGGCCAGTTAAGGAAACTATGAAGCCTGGCGTACAGAACCCACACTGGGAGGCTCCCTCCTCGACAAAGGCGGCCTGGATAGGTCCGAGGGCTCTGCGGTTGAGACCTTCGACAGTGACAACGTGGTGGCCGTGCAACGCTGCGGTCGGGAGAAGGCATGAAGTGACGACGCGGTAGTCAAAGGATATACCGACCCGTCGCCCGAGAAGGACGACGCACGATCCGCAGTCTCCCTCGCGACAGGCGTGTTTGACGCCTCTGAGCTGGGCCGTCTCTCGAAGGTAGTCGAGCGCAGGCAGACCCGGGGGGGCATCGTCGTCCACCAAGCGGTCGTTGAGGGCGAACTTTAGCATCGGTTTCCCTGAGAGTTGATCTCGATTCTCAGGATATCACGACGGCGTAAAGGTGCGATCGAGGAAATCGGCGAGATCCGGCGCGGACAGGGGATGGGCCAGGTAATAGCCCTGACCGTAGTGGCATCCGAGATCGAGGAGGCTGTCCATCTGTCCCCGGGTTTCGATGCCCTCGGCGACCACGTCGAATGTCAATCCCAGCCCGAGTCGGAGGATTGCCTGCACGAGCGCCGATGCTCCCTCGTCCGACTCGATCTCTTCGACGAAGATCTTGTCGATCTTGACAACGTCGACCGGGAAGCTCCGCAGGTAGCTCAAGGACGAGTATCCGGTTCCGAAGTCGTCCAGGGCGAGCTTGACGCCGAGAGCCTTGATGGCGCGGAGCTTGCTGGCTGCCTGTTCCACGTCGTGCATCATCACGCTCTCGGTGATTTCGAGAACGAGATTCGCCGGCTCGAACCCGGACTCGAAAAGGTCGGACGCCAGGGTTTCGACGAAGTCGGCCTGGCGGATGCTGGTCGGAGAAAGGTTGACGTGCGCGGCAGCGGGCCTTTTGACGAACACCGACTCGTTGAGCTCCTTGACCTTCTCACAGGTGCGCCGGAGGACCATCCGGTCGATCTTCGGCGTGAGGCCGGCCTCTTCCGCGAGGGGTATGAATTGCACGGCGGCGATCACGCCACGGTCCGGATGAATCCAACGGACCAGCGCCTCGAAGCCGTGAATGGACAGATCCGAAAGCCTCATCAACGGCTGAAAATAGACGTCAAGGCCCTTGTTGTCGATCGCATACCGGAGGTCCTGTTCGAGATCGAGGCGGGTGAGGGCGCTCGAGTGCATCGACTGCTCGAAGACCACGATCTCGGACCGTCCGCGTTCCTTGGCCTGGTGCAGGGCGGTGAAGGCGTTCCGCATCAGATCCTCGGGCCGCATTTCGTTGGTCCGCGAGAGAGCGATACCGACGCTGGCGGTGAATTTCACCTCTCGTCCTTCGAGAGCGAAGGGCTTTGCCAGATCACCGAGAATTCGATGCGCGGCTGCTATCGCCTCTCCGTCGTCGCGGGCTTCGAAAAGGACCGCGAACTCGTCGCCGCCGAAGTGGGCCACCGAGTCGCCCGAACGCACGCTGTTGACCATCCGGTCCGCGACCGCAACCAGGATCTCGTCACCTGCCGAGTGCCCGAGGCTGTCATTGATTCGTTTGAAATCGTCGAGGTCGAGGAACATCAGCACGACTGCGTGACCCGGAGGGCGTCGTCGCGAAATGCTGTTGCCGACCCGATCGAGCAGAAGGGCCCTGTTCGGAAGGCCCGTCAACGGGTCTCTCAATGCTTGTAAGTTGCTTTGGTCAATGGCCTTGCGTTGGGCCTCGTAGTCGCGAACGATGCGAATCGCGGTGCCGGCCCGTTCGCCGAAGAGACTCACGGCACGCAGGTCCCGGTCGGAAAAATGTCGATCACTCCGAGCATTGATATTGAGGACTCCGAGCAGCTCGTCACCGGAGGTCAGAGGAACGCAGAGCGCGCTCTCCGGTCGGGGTCTCTCCTTTTTGTAATGTTTCCAGTCGAACGTACCTCGCACCAACACCGGCTCCCGAGTGGCGGCGACCTTCCCCGCAATTCCTTCGTTGAGGGCGACTCTGGCACCTCGGGCGGGGCTGTTGTCGGTGGCGCACACCGTGCGCAGCTCGTTTTCGGTATGCAGGAGCATGATCGAACCGCTGTTTCCGTCCAGCAGATCCATCGAGCAGGCGAGGATCGTGTTCAACACCTGCTCGACATTGAACCGCACTCCGGTTTCAGGGCCGGTGTCCGGCAGCCTATGGGCCTCTCTCAGGCTGTTGCTGAGAGCCGCGGTAAGGACCTGCTCGTTCACCAGCTCCTCGGTCCGCGCGCGAAGATCGAGCTCCTTGCGGATCAGGTAAGCGCTGAAGAGAATGACCAGGACTACCACGCCGAGGGACCCGATCGTCTTCACTGGAGTGAGAGAAGCCCCATCATCGCCCCAAAGCAGGATCATGCTGAGGATCGTGACCGTGACAACGAGAATCCCCAGCACCATGCCCCAGAGCTGGAGGCGCCGTTTGGCGATCATGCCGAGATTCAGCTTTTCGAAGCTGCCGAGGCCGGCGACATGGCCTTTCGAGGCGTGCTCACCACCGCTCGGCGTCATCCGCGCACTCCATTCCTCGACATAATTCTGTTTCGCTCAAATCCGTACAAAAAGGTCTCGGACTCTTTGAGTCATGCTCGTAAGCCCGTACAAATAGCTTATCACGAAGACATTTGAGGGCCATTTCACGTCGTTCGCCGTCCTCGCCACGAGAGCTCATGAATAATGCGGACTAGAGATTGATGGCGACTGCCACCGCCATGAAGACCGCGGCGAGGCAGAGGAGCATGAGCAGGAGCGGTACCATGAACCGGAGCCAGCGATCGTAGGGCACCTTGCCGAGACCGAGCGAAGCCATCAGGATGCCGCTGGTCGGAATCACCATGTTGGAGAAGCCGTCCCCGCAGGTGAAGGCAAAGACCGCGGTCTGGCGGGTCAGCCCGAGCACGTCGGAAAGCGGCGCCATCAACGGCATGGTGACTGCCGCCTGCCCGGATCCGGAGGGTATGAAGAAGTTGAGCACGGTCTGGACAAGTAGCATGCCCTCGGCGGCGAGGTACCTGGGAACGTGCTGCAGGAGGGCGGCGGCCGAAAAGATCAGGGTGTCGAGGATCTGGCCATCTTCGAGCACGATGGTAATGCCGCGAGCGAATCCAACTACCAGGGCCGCCACCGTCATCTCCTCCATGCCTCTGATGGCGGCGAGAGTCGCCGCTCGAACCGGCAGGCGTGTCACAACGACCGCAACGATGCCCATGAGGAAGAATCCGCCGGCCATCTGGGTTAGCCACCAGCCCAATTCCTGAACCGCATACAGGATGAATACGAAAATGGCGATGCACGATCCGAGGACTACCAGGTGCGAGGTTCTGAGGGCCGGCGGCTCCACGTTGTCGCTCGGCAGGACGAAATCGTCATTGGCCATCAATGACGTTGACGGATCGCGCCGGATCCGATTTCCGTAGCGGAGCATGTAGGCGAGGGTGACGGCCATGCAGCAGACGAAGAACAGGATGCGGAATGATATGGCGCTGTTCAGCGGCAGCCCGGCGATATCCTGTGCGACATTGACGGTGAAGGGATTGGTGGTCGCCGCAGCGAATCCGACCGCCCCGGCGACATAGACCAGAGCCACGCCGAAGATCCGGTCGCAGCCGATCTCCTTGGCCACGATCAGGAAGATCGGCACCAGGGGGATGAACTCCTCGCCCATGCCCAGAGTCGAGCCGCCGATGCCCATGGCAACCATGAGAACCATGGTCAGGAGCTGCCAGGATGACCGGAGTCGGTTGAGGATCGCGCCGAGGATTGCCGGGATGGTTCCGGTTTCCTGGAGAATTCCGAAGACTCCACCGATGATGAAGATGAAGAAAATGATGTCAGCGGCCTGCACCATGCCGCGCGGAATGGCGCTGAGGAACTCCTCCAGGCTGGTCGGGCTGGCCATGCCGGGGGTTTCGTTTCTGACCAGGAGGCCCTTGGCGGTGTAGCTCTTCGGCAGCGTCTGGTAGGTGTCGGGCACGAGGACGGTGCGATTCTGTTGATTGACGGTCCGCGTTTCTCGCTCGTATTCGCCCGAGGGAACGATGAATGTCGACAGGCTGCAGACGAAGATGACACCGGTCAGCAGGGTGAAGACGTGTGGAACCTTGATGGCCTTCATCGGTGCTCCATTTGCCGAGCGTTGGATCCGCGGGTGGTGGCATCCGTGAACACCCAGATCACCTGGAAGGGAGGAGGTCCTCGTCCTCCGAAAGTACCCGGTTGATCCTCGAAAGCGCGCTGAGAGTTTCCTCGCGGTGGTTCGTCGCGACCTCTGTGGCGAGGGCGTTGATGAGCACGGTGAACGCTGCGACCGCGTTGGTGAACATCATGTTGTCGCTTTTCACCGCCAACGTCCAGCTCGCGAGGTTGGAGGCGGGTGAGGTCAAACGGTCGCTGACAGCGATGGTTTGAATCTGCAGGTCGACGGCGTCTCGCAGCAGAGTCAAGCTCTGTCTCGAGTAGGGTGGGAGCGAGAACACCATCAGGACATCGTCGGGACCGATTCCCACGAGTTGTTCCCGCGGAGACGAAAAGGCCGTTGAAAGATTGGTCGCTCTGACCCCGACCTGCATGAGGGCATAGGCCGCAAGCTCGGCGAGAAGCGCCGACACGCCCAGACCGAAGGTGTGGACCCTGTGACTTGTGAAGAGCGCTTCCGCCACCTGGGCGAAGTGCTCACGGTCGAGTGACTCGACGGTCCGTCCAATATTGCCGATCTCAAGTGACGCAACAGAGGCAAGAAGGTCGTCCGCAACCGCTTCTGTCGGTGAACCGGTCCCGTTGGTGAGGCGATTCTGCAGCAGGTCCACGAGCTCCATCTTGAGCTCGGAGAAACCGGGGTAGCCGAGCCGCTGGGCGAATCGGACCACCGTGGCCTCGGATGCGCCGGTCCTCCGTGCGAGCTCGGGTACGGAGAAGAATGGCACCGTCGTGAGATGTTCCAGCACGTACTCGGCGATCACCTTCTGCTGCGGAGGAAGATCCGCTGCGCGATCGATCAACCGTTCTCTGAACTCTTTCTCGGGCGATTCCACCGGTATGCCTCCCTCCGCGATGCCCGGATTCTAGCCCGTCAAACCCGTTGCGGCCAATGTCGGTGACGCCTGAACTCCTCCGCCGTTTCGGGAGTTGACATCCGGGTTGGTGCACCGTATTCTGACCACATGATAGGAAAAATTTCATCTGATATCAATTGTGAAAGATTTTATTCATAGGCGGAAGGAGTTAGTCATGAAGGGGAGAAACCTGGTCGTCGTTTCACTTGCGTGCACGGCTCTCGTCCTGTGGGCGCAACCATCGGCCGCCCAGGGTGCGACCTCGGGCAGCATCCGGGGAGTCGTCACTGACCCTGACGGTCTGGCGACACCCGGGGTCACGGTGGTCGCCATTTCCGGCGCTTTGGTTACCGGAAGGCAGGCAACGGTGACGGGAAGCAACGGGGTGTACCGTTTCCCGTCCTTGCCGCCGGGGATGTATGAGCTTCAAGCGAGCCTGGCGAGTTTTCAGACCGTACTGCAGCAGAACGTACAGGTGGCTTTGGGCCAGAATATCGAGGTCAACCTGCAGCTCGGCAACCTGTCCATAGAGGAGGAGATCGTGGTCGTCGCCGAGACCGTTCAGGTCAACACGGTTTCCAACAAGGTCGACTTCAACGTGGCCGAGAGCTTCATCGAGCGGCAGCCGGTTTCACGTGATCCGGTAGACCTGATGAACTACGCACCCGGAATCGAGAGTTCGCGTGCCTACGGTGCACCGTCGTCGGCCCAGAATGCCTACAACGTGGACGGCGTCGACGTCTCCGACCCGGAGCTCGGATACCAGTGGTTCCTGCCGAGCATCGACTGGGTGCAGGAGGTGCAGGTGGCGGGCCTGGGTGCGGACGCCGAGTACGGTGGCTTCACCGGTGCGGTGGTCAACGTGGTCACCAAGTCGGGGGGCAACACCTTCCACGGTGACGTGCGCGCCTACTACTCCGACGGCAGCCTGAACTCCGACAACGCGCCGCCGAACGTGGAGGGGACGGACACGCTGGCTTCCGACCTCGAGATCAGTGCCAGCTTCGGCGGCCCCGTCGTCACGGACTCGCTCTGGTACTTCCTCTCCGGGAGCTGGCGCGACCGGACGCTGGAGCCCTTCTACAACGCCGGCGCGCCGACCGACGACCGGGCGGAGAACCAGCGGACCTGGACCCGCGGTCTCGGCAAGCTCACCTGGCAGCTCGATGACGCGAATCGTCTGATGTTCCTGGTCGACTTCGATGGTGTGGTCAATGATTACCGGTCCGTCGGGGGCGGCACCCTGGCCAGCGCGGCCGTGCGGCAGGAGTCGCCGAACTACGTCTACAACCTGTCGTGGGAGTCCCTGATCACCGACAACAGCTTCATTTCAGCCAAGGTCACCGGTTTCGTGGGTGAAGACGACTACCTGCCGTACCACGGCGACACGCCCCACCGGTATGACCGCGAGTCCCGTTTCAGCTGGCAGAACACGCACCCGACCGAGCACAAGGACGTCGATCGGACCGCCTTCGACGGATCGTGGAGCCTCTTCGCGGACGGCTTGCTGAGCTCGAGCGACTCGCACAACTTCAAAATCGGCGTCAACTACGAGAGCTTCGGAACCGACTATGTGACGGTCCGCAACGGCGGATTCTCCTACTACGACGACTCCTGGAACTGCGACTCTCTCGATCACTACTTCGCCGACCCGTTCTGTGGCGTCTACTCGTCGGATTGGGGCGGCGAGTGGGACCTGCACGGTGAGATGAGCGGCTTGCACGCCTACGTCCAGGACGCCTGGAAGATCGGCCATTTCGCGATCAATCTGGGTGTCCGGTACAGCCAGTACGACGGCAAGTTCAAGAACGTCAGCGGCACCGTCTACGACGAGGACATGTGGGCGCCGCGATTCGGCTTCGTGTGGGATCTCACGGGCAGTGGCAAGGCGGCTCTGAAGGCCCACTACGGCCGCTACTACGAGGGTATGACCGTAACTCTCTACGACCGGGAGGAGTCGGGAGATGCGCGTACCGACGCCGAGTATTACGACTACAACATCGACACCGGCGAGTTCGACGACTACGCCGGGGGCTCGGTTCTCGCTCGAGCGATGATGGACCCGAACGTCGAGCATCCCTACGTCGACCAGTTCGTCGCCACCTTCGAGTATCAGCTTGGCAGCGACATGCTGGTGGGGGTCGACTACATCAACCGTGAGACTCACGACATCAACGCCATGGTGGTCTCGAACGTGGCCGACTACGACGCCTACGTGGCGCCCGACAACCCGCTCGGTGGAGGCGACCTGCCGTTCTTCGAGCTGGTCTACCCGCAGGAGAACCTGATCACGAATCCCGAGGAAGCGACCCGCGAGTACGACGCTGTGACGCTTCGCTTTCGCAAGCGGTACTCGAACGGCTGGTCGATGGACGCCTCGGCGGTGTGGTCCGACCTCACCGGCACTGCGGACTATGGCGTGAACGGCTACGGCACCGGCTTCGACGATCTCAACGGCTTCGTCAATGCCGACGGCAACCTGCCCGACAACTCCGATCTCGTGGTCAAACTGTCGGCGTCGGTGGACCTGCCGTGGCGGATGATGCTCTCCGGCTTCTACCAGTACCGCAGCGGCTTTTACTGGACCCCGTACGTCATCGTCGAGGGGCTGTACTACAACGATCGCGAGGCGGTGTACATGACGCCGCGCGGCTCGCGCCAGTACCCCGACCGCTCGGTCCTCGATCTCAGGCTGCAGAAGGAGTTCGGGCTCGGCGGTGACATGGACTTTGCCGTCTTCGTCGATGCCTTCAACCTGCTCGACGCGGACGAGGTGACGAACGTCAACGAGGGCTGGGGCTGGTACGTCTACGATTGGGAAGACCACCCGGGCAACAGCTTCTGGGATCCCTCCTCACGCTTCGAGGAGGTGGAGGGCATACAATCGCCGCGAACCGTCCGCATCGGCGCCAAATTCTCCTGGTAGCGAAAACCCGCGGGGCGGCCTCCGGGCCGCCCTGCTGACTCTTCCCGGAGGCACGATGATGCGTCAGCTGACCCTCGTATCTCTAGTTTTCTGCCTGGCCGGCCTCGCCGCTGCGGATGAGGAAGTGGCGCGCGGACACCTGGTGCTCAACGGAGGAGGCTCCAAACCCGATGTGGTGATGGAGAAGTTCATCGAGCTCGCGGGCGGGCCGCAGGAGCGGATCGTGATCTTCCCGACCGCCTCGGAAGAGGCCGATACCGGCGAGTACTACCGGGATCTGTTCGCCAATTACGGTTGCTCGAACGTCGTGGTTGCAGCGGTCCACACCAAGGCGGATGCACTCGACACCGATCTCGCGGTACGGGTTGCCGAAGCTCGGGGAATCTGGTTCTCGGGGGGAGATCAGCGCCGGATCACCAACGCCCTTCTCGACTCGCCCGTGGGTGAGGCCGTGGTTGCTGCGTTCGAGGGTGGAGCGGTGGTCGGCGGAACATCGGCCGGCACCGCCTGCCAGAGCGCGCTGATGATCACCGGCGACGGCGACTTCACGGTCCTCAACGCCGACAACATCGAGCTCCGGCGCGGACTGGGGTTGTTCGAGGGCGTGATCGTCGACCAGCACCACGTGGCCCGCCGGCGTAATAACCGCCTCATGTCGGTGGTGTTGGAGCACCCGGAACTGCTCGGCGTCGGGGTGGATGAGGCGACCGCGGTATGGGTTCGTCCCGACTGCACCTTCGAGGTCCTCGGTGACGGGTGGGTCATCGTCTACGACGCCACCAGGGCGAAGATCACCCGGGCGCCACAGAACCGGCTCGGGAGACCGTTGGGGGCGCAAGGACTGATTACCCACGTACTCCTCCCTGGAGATGTTTTCGATGTTCGGAAAAGGGCGGTGATTCGATCATCAGCCGAGGGTAATCGATGACCATACCCACGATTCCCGGCTCATTGATCGATCGGAGTGTCGATCTTCTGCTCGAGCTGTGCGCCGTCTCCTCGGCGAGCAGCGATGTCGCCGGGCTCTTTCGGATGACGGAGATTCTCGGCAGGGAGTTGGATCCACTCGGCGTTTTGCCCGAGGTTTACACCGAACCGGGTGTGAACAAGGGCAACGAGCTGCCGGTTTTGACGGCGAAGACGCCGGGAGAGGGAGGAGGACGCACCCTGTTCCTCGGCCATCTGGACACCGTACTCCCGGCCGTCCCGCCGAAGGTCGAAGACGAAAGGCTCATCGGCACGGGTGCCCTCGACATGAAGGGAGGGTTCGCGGCATTCATCGGAGCGCTCCGTTTGTTACGGGGGCGTGGCGAAATGCTTCCCGACGGGCTCCTGCTTGTTGCAGTGCCGGATGAGGAAATCGGAGGACCGGTGTCGATCCGCGCGGTCCGGCGCTGGGGAGACGGTGCGCGCACGGTGCTGGTGTTGGAGCCCGGAGGGTCGAGGGAAGACGGCGAAACGCTGGTGATCGGAAGGCGAGGGCTCACCGTGTGGCGGCTCGACGCGCGGGGGCGTGCGGCGCATTCGGGTGTGGCGTACTGGGAGGGGCGGTCGGCCCTTGCGGCTGCGGCGACCTGGGCTGGTGACGTACAGCGACTGTCGGAGAATGGAGACGGCCCGCTGGTCAATGCCGGGCGAATTGTCGGCGGTGACTCCGAGTTCGTCAGCGATATGGGAGAGGAGCACCGGTTCATCGGCACGACCGAACGCCTCAACATCATCGCGGATCGGTGCCTGGTTGAGGGAGAGGTTCGCTACCTCGATCCCGGTGATCGCGATCGAGTGCTGGCTGTCATGCGTGACCGGGCCGAGAGGGTCGGCCGGGACTGGGATGTCGAGATGAGCTTCGAGGAGGTGGAGCACATCTCACCGATGGGCGCCTCAGACTCGGGACGGTTTCTCGCCGACCATCTCGTGTCGATCGCGACTCGAGACGGCTGGTGCCTCGATCTCGAATCCAACAGGGGAGGGGTTTCGTTCCCCAATTTCCTTCCAGATCCGGCGGCCACCACGATCATCGACGGCCTCGGTCCGGTCGGCGGCGGCATGCATACTCGGGAGGAGTACCTGGATCTCGAGTCACTCGCACGCCGCATTTCGCTGATTGCAGAGGCTCTGCTCTTCGCTCGCGATGGCACAAGCTGACCCCTGAACCGGAACGGGGGGCCTGTTCCCAACCCGCATTATTCATGAGGGTGCGTAGCGAAAGGTGTGTGGTGCCAGTGTGGTGGTGATCTCGAAAGATGAGCGAGCGAAGGCGCACTTGCGGTACGTCGGGCGAGCGAATCGAGACAGCGCCTCGGCGCGAAGCGCGTCACGCCTTGCAGCAGGAGAGTCATGAATAATGCGGGCTAAAGCTCTCGCAAGGCCTGGGCCACCGGCAGTCGAGCCGCCCTGATCGCAGGGAAAACTCCGCCGACAAAACCCATTATCAACGCGAAGATGATGCCGGCAACCAGCAGATCGGGTGTCACGCGAAAGGCAAACGCGAGATGGGAAAATGTCTGCCAGTTCATGGTGCCGGCGGTGAAGCCGTTGAGCGGCAGCACCGCGATGCATCCGAGTATTCCTCCGACGAACGAAATGAAGAGTGATTCGAACATGAATGACAGGATCACCGAACCACCCCCGAAGCCGAGGGCGCGCATGGTTGCGATCTCTCGCGCCCGGGCGGCGACCGCCGAGTACATGGTGTTGAGGGCGCCGAAAATGGCACCGATGGCCATCACGAAGGCAACCAGGAAGCCGAGCACCCGGATCAGGTTGCTGACCATTTGCGACTGGCGCTCGTAGTACTCGACCTCCCGATCGACCTGGACGGTCAGTCGGGGATCACTGGTCAACGCGTCCTTGAAGGAATCAAAATCGGTCGGCGAGTTGAGCCGTACCGTGATCGAGCTAAAAACATTGGTGGCGCGGTCGAACGTCTGTGCGAGAATCGTGTGGTCGCACCAGATTTCGGAATCGAAGGCGGAACCGCCGGCGTCGAAGATGCCGACGACCTTCCAGTCCTGGCCGCCGAAGCTCACTGTCGACCCGAGCTCCAACCCGCGGTAAGTCTGTACGGCATTGGAACCGACGACCAGCTCGGCGAGACCGGGGGTGAAGAACCGCCCTTCGGCAATCTTTACGGTGGGCCGCACGTCGAGCACGAGCGGAGTCATACCCCTGATCTGGGTGTTGGCGTCGGTTCCGCTCGTGATCAACTGAAATGCTCCAATCACAACCACCTCCGGGCTCGACAGAGGGATCCCGTCTGCGGTTCGAGCCACCTGCGGTGAGTCGGCGATCACGCGAGCCTGATCGAGACCGATGCCGCTGTCCATTTCTGAGGTCGCTCCGGCCCGACGAACGATCGAGTTGGAGGCTGATCCTGACGCGATCAGGGTGGCCTGGAAGCCGCGAGCCATGGCGAGCATGGCGACAAACACACCGACGGTTCCGGCGATGCCGAGAATCGAGACGATCGCGGTCTTCCAACGGGCTGCCACCGAACGAACGTTGTAGGAGATTGGAATCGCCATCACACCCTCCGCAACGCATCGACAATGCGGAGATTCATCGCCGTCAGAGCGGGGATAGAGCCCGCTGCGAGTCCGACCAAGAGCGCGATGCCGATGCCGAAGAGCATCTCGCCTGTGGAGAGGTAGAAGACCGGCAGCATGCCGCCGGTCGGGTCGCCGCCCATCGTGAAGAGCTTTGCCATACCGATGCCGAGGAGACCACCAACTGCGGCGATCAGCAACGACTCGGCGAGTACCAGGAACAGGACGGTCTTGTCACCGAAACCGAGGGTCTTGAGCACCCCGATTTCCGGCACCCGCTCTCGGACAGCCATCGCCATGGTGTTGCCCGTGACGAGCAGCAAAGTGAACAATACAACTGCGCCGATCGACATGATGAGCATTCTGATGTTGCCGATCTGTTTTGCGAAGCCGGCCGCAAATGCCTGTTCCGTCTCGGTCGAGGTCTCGTAGGCGGAATTCGAAAATTCCCGATCGATCGCCTGGCTCACAGCCACCGAATTGTCCGGGTCGCTGACCTTGACGGTGTACCAGCCGACGGTCCCTTTGCCCCAGGGTCGGCTTTCCTCGAGGAATTTCCAGTGAAACCAGAACTGCGACTCGTCGTCGCCAGCGCGGGAACCTTCATAGATCGCTCGGATGTTGAACTCCCAGTTTCCGGTCCAAATCGTACCCTGAAGCGGGATTCGATCTCCGACCTTCCAACCAAAACGCTCGGCGGTGACCTTTCCGACGACCGCCCCCTCGCGGTCGGCCAGGAATGCCTGCCACTGATCATCCGAAATCTGGAATTCAGGGAACAACGTACGGTAGGTTCCGGTGTCGATCGCGAACTGTGGAAAGAAGTTTTTTGGATCCTGGTAGATGGCGCCGAACCAGGTGGCGAACGTCGCCTCGGTTACGTTGTCAATCTGCCGCAGGCGCTCCTGGTAGGAAAGCGGAAGCGGCATGATGAGCGAGGTCTTGTTGCGGACGATGAGCCGATCGACCCCCGCAACGTCGACGCCCGCATTCAGGGCGGTTTCAATGGTCACCAGCAACCCGAAGAGAAAGAGAGCGACTGCAATCGATCCGATCGTCAGGATGGTCCTCGTCTTTCTCCGGAAGAGGTTTCGAAAGATGAAGGGGAGATACTTCATGACGCTGCCAGTTCGACGGCTTCGACCAATGCCCCCTTCTCGAGGTGAAGGGTGACGTCGGCTCGCTCGGCCGCCAGCGGATCGTGAGTCACCATGAGGATCGTCTTCCCGTGCTCCGATCGGAGCTCGGTCAGTAGATCGAGGATTTCTTCGGCGGATTTGCGGTCGAGGTCCCCGGTCGGCTCGTCGCAAAGGAGGAAGCTCGGGTCGGTGACAATCGCGCGGGCGATCGCGACCCGTTGCTCCTGGCCGCCCGAGAGCTGTCGGGGGTAGTGTTTCATGCGATCCGAGAGACCGACCAGGCCGAGGGCGATCTCGACGTGCTGCCCCCTTTTTGCCTTGGAGAGCTTGGTCAGCAAGAGTGGCAGCTCGACGTTTTGAAAGGCTGTGAGAACAGGGATCAGGTTGTACATCTGGAAGATGAAGCCAACGTGCCGCGCGCGCCACGACGCCAGGTGACGGCCGGACATGTTGGTGATCTCGTCACCATCGACGGTCACCGTGCCCGAGGTCGGAGTGTCAAGACCGCCCAGCAGATTCAGGAGTGTGGTCTTGCCGGAGCCCGAAGGCCCCATAAAGGCAACGAACTCGCCCTTTTCAACATCGAGATTCAGGCCCTGCAGGACCTCTATCGTCTCTCCGCCCCGTTCGTAGATCTTGTTGAGGTTGCGCACCCGAATCAGGCTGTCGCTGTGCTCTCGGCCGTCAATGCTGACCATTCAATCTACCCTCAATTCTCGACTTTGACTTTCTGTCCGTCGCGGAGACTTTCAGCCGCGCTGACCACAACCCGGTCACCCGGCATGACTCCTGCCGTGATCTCGACGTCGCCGCCGACATCGCGGCCAACGCTGACCGCTCGCCGATCGAGGTTTTCGTCTTCGACGACGAAAACGACCTTTTGACCGCCGTCTTCGACAATCGCTGGTCGCGGAATCAAGGACTGGGCAGCCGGCCCAGCATTGTCGATCGCATCTGCGTCCTCTCGGAACGCCACCTTGACGCCCATGTCGGGCAGGATCCTCGGATCGAGCTCATCGAAAGTGAGCCGCACCTTGACCGTCGCCTTCTGGCGATCCGCGGTCGGGATGACGGTGCGTACCGTGGCCGGGATGTGCCAGTCCGGGTAAGCGTCGAGGACGGCATCGGCGGGCTGGCCCGGCCGCACCTTGGCGATGTGGCTCTCGTTGACGTCGACCTCGATCTCGAGCGACGTCATGTCGACAATGGTCGAAATGCCGGTGCGGGTGAATCCGCCGCCGGCTGACACCGGCGACACCATTTCGCCGGGCTGTGCGTCCTTCGACACCGCGATTCCGGCGAACGGCGCACGGACCGTGTAGTTCTCGAGGTCCTGGGCGGAAACCGCAAGCTGTGCCTCGGCAGCCCCGAGAGACGTGCGGGCGACCGTGAGCTTGGCGCGCAGGGCATCGACCGCAGCGGTGGCGGAGTCGACGTCCTGAATGCTGGCGATGCCGTCGTCCCGCAGCTCGGACGTCCGGCGCAGGGTGCGTTCGGCGTCGGCAAGATTGACCTCGAGCTCCTCGATGGCCGCCTGCGAAACATCTCGCTCCGCGCGAATCGCATCGTAGCGGCGACGGGCGTCGGAGTCGTCGAGCCGTGCCAAGACCTGTCCCTCCTCAACCGCCATGCCCTCGTCGACGAGCACCTCGGCGACCTTGCCGGTGATCTTGGCCGACACCGTTGCTTTCCGCCGTGGTTCGACGTAGCCGGAAGCGTTGAGCACGGTGGATTCCCCAGCGGTTGGTGCGGGGCGGGCGGTCGCGACCTCAACGGTTGTGTTCGACGTGGCTCCGAAGATGAGGATGACGACGACGGCGATGGTCACCAGGATGGCGGCGGCCACCAACAGCAGGCGACGCCCACCATTGTCGGTCGATCGAGCCTCGTGATCGATCTTCAAGTCCGAGAGATTGGGTTTGGCGTTGTCGTTCATCGTGTTTCCCAGGTGTGGAACACCGCGCAACGAGCGGATCTTCCATGAGATGTGTTGGTCGGTGGTGAAGGATACCACCCTCGATCCGAGATTCTCGATACTGGATACTCGATACTCGTCTTCTGATCCCACGGGTAGGTGAACGGATCGAGCGTCGAGCATCCAGCATCGGGTGGGTGGAGGGATCAGTGGAAGTCATGACTCGTCACCGCCACATCCGCGTGGACTGCTTCAAAACGCCGTGCGCGCACCGAAATCGTTCCGTCCTGCTTCTGCAGGGTCCCCTCGACCAGTAACACCGGGGTCGAGACGATGAAGGCGCGCTGTTCCCGAAAAAGATCCGGACGGATGATGGTCTGCATCATGCCGGTCTCGTCCTCCATGGTCAGGAAGACGAAGCCCTTGGCGGTGCCCGGCCGCTGGCGCACGATCACCGCACCTGCCACCCGCACCGATTCGCCGTCCCCGTGTTTTTCGAGCTCCGCGACCGGCACCACCCCGCGGCGGTCGAGCTCTTGCCGTACGTAGGCCATCAGATGCGGACCGGTGGTGAGGTGGAGCCCGGCGTAGTCGGCAACGGTCTCGTCGAGCGGCATCATCTCTTCGAGGGGTGAGGTGGGCTCGGGCGGTAGATCGGCAAAGAGCGGGCCGCGGCGTCCTGCCACCTCGGAGACCTGCCACAGGGCCACCCTCCGGCTCAGCCCGAGCGAGGCGAGGGCGCCGACGTGGGCCAGACGCTCGAGCTGCTCGGACGACAGGTCGCAGCGCTGGGCGAGGTCGGCCGTGTCGGCGAACGGCGCCCGGTCCCTCTCCTGCTCGATGGTGTCGGCGGCGGCCCGCTTCAGACCGTGCACGTAGCGCAGGCCGATGCGCACCGCCTCGTCCTCCCAACGGCAGCGCCAGCCGGAACGGTTGACGTCGACCGAGAGGAAGCGTACCCCGCGGCGCTGGCCGTCCTTGACCAGGGTGGCGGGGTGATAGAAGCCCATCGGCCAGGCGTTGAGGAGGCAGGCGTAGAAGGCGGTCGGATGGTGGGTCTTGAGATAGGCGGAGGCGTAGACCAGGAGGGCGAAGCTGGCGGAGTGGGACTCGGGGAAGCCGTAGAGCGCGAAGGAGGTGATCGAGCGCACGATCTGCTCCTGGACATCGCCGGTGATGCCGCGCTCGGTCATGCCGCTGCGCAGCCTTTTCTCGATGATTGCCATCCGCTCCTGCGAGCGCTTGAAGCCCATCGCCCGTCGCAGCTCCTCGGCCTCGCCGCCGGAGAAGCCGGCCGCCTCCATCGCCATGCGCAGGAGCTGCTCCTGGAAGAGCGGCACGCCGAGGGTGCGCTCGAGGATCGGCTCCAGGCACGGGTGGGCGTAGGTCACCGCCTCGCGGCCCTGGCGGCGCTCGAGGTAGGGATTGGTCATGTTGCCGGTGATCGGTCCGGGACGGATGATCGCGACCTGCACCACCAGGTCGTAGAAGTTTTCGGGGTTGTTGCGTGGCAGCGACGCCATCTGCGCCCGGCTCTCGATCTGGAAGACGCCGGCGGTATCGGCGCGGCGGATGAGGTCGTAGGTCTTCGGGTCGCCCGGCGGGAGGTGGGCGAGGTCGATCTCGACCCTCTCGTGGGTTCGGATCATGGGGATCGCCTCCTCGAGGGCGGCCATCATGCCGAGGCCGAGGAGGTCGACCTTGATCAGGCCGAGGTCGGCGCAATCGTCCTTGTCCCACTGGATCACCGTCCGCTTCTCCATCGCCGCCGGTTCCATCGGAACCACCTCGTCGAGCCGGCCCTGGGCGATGACCATGCCGCCGGAGTGCTGGCCGAGGTGGCGGGGGAGGTGGTGGATCTCCCACCACAGGCGCTTGAAGTGTTCGACCCGGTGCGAGGAAGGGTCGAGACCGACTGCGGCCAGCTCGCGGTCAAGGTCGCGCGCCCCCTCCTTGACCTCCATCGACATGTGGCGGCCGAAGCGCTTGGAGATGCGATCCACCTGCTCGAGCGAGAAACCGAGAGCCTTGCCGACCTCGCGTGCCGCCGAGCGGGCCCGGTAGGTAATTACGTTGGCGGTCATCGCGGCGCCGTGTGGGCCGTAGCGCTGGTAGACGTACTGGATGACCTTCTCACGCTGGTCGCCGGAGGGCAGATCGAGGTCGATGTCCGGCCACTCGCCGCGCTCCTCGGAGAGGAAGCGCTCGAAGAGGAGCTCCATCTTGACCGGATCGACGGCGGTGATCGAGAGCGCGTAACAGACCGCCGAATTGGCGGCCGAGCCGCGCCCCTGAGCCATGATGCCTTCACGTTGACAGAAGCGGACGATGTCCCAGACGATGAGAAAGTAGCCCGCCAGTTCGAGTTTTTCGATCAGGTCGAGCTCCTTTTCGAGCTGCGCCTGAGCACGTGCGGTCAGCGGGCGGAACCGGGTGCGGGCGCCGTCCCAGGTTACCCGCCGAAGGTGGGCGATGGGGCTTTCGCCGACCGGCAGGGGGTAGTCGGGGAAGCGGTAGCCGAGGTGGTCGAGGGTGAACTCGAGCTCGTCGGCCAGCGCCGTGGTCGCGGCCACCGCCCGCCGCTGATCGGCGAAGAGCATCTCCATTTCGCGTGGCGAGCGAAGGTGGTGTTCGCGACCGCCCTCGAGCAGGCGGCCTGCGGTGTCGAGCGTGAGGCCCTCGCGGATGCAGCCGAGCACATCGGCGAGGTCTCGGTTTTCAGGCCGCGCGTAGCGCACCCCTCCGGTCGCCACCAGCGGCAGCCGCAGGCTCTGCGCGAGACCGACGAGGGCCTGGTTGCGGTGCTCCTCGGAGCGCAGCCGGTGTCGCTGCAGTTCGACATGCAGTCGGTTGGGGAAAATATGGTGGAGGTGCTGAAGCTCGCGTTTGGTGGCGTCGAGACCCCGGTGGACGAGGCGCTGCACGATGACTCCTTCGGCGCCGCCGGTGAGGCAGAGAAGACCGTCGGCGTGAGCCTCTATCTGTCGCCAGCCGGCACGCGCCTTGCCCTTGGGACGACCACGTGCCGCTTCGGTCAGCAGCCGGCAGAGGTTGCGATAGCCGCGCTGGTCGCATGCGAGCAGGGTCAGCCGGGGCAGCGGCGTTCCTGGAGGGGGAGGGTCGGGGACGAGGCCCAAAGGACCACTCAATTTTGAGTTTTGAATTTTGAATTTTGAATTTTGAATTTCCGCCCCACCACCTCTATCACCGGGGGAATGGGTGGGAATTCCTAATTCCTCATTCCTCATTCCTAATTCCCCAAATTCCGAATTCTCGTCGAGGACGACCTCCGCGCCAACCAGCGGTTTGATGCCTGCTTCCTTTGCCGCCTTCCAGAAACGCGGCGCGCCGGAGACCGTGTTGCGGTCGACCAGCGCCACTGCGGGCAGCCCGAGCTCGGCCGCACGTTCGACGAGGTCCTCGGGCTGTGATGCTCCCTCCAGGAACGAGAACGCCGAAGCGCAGCGCAGCTCCACATAGCTCATTCGACGGTCTCCGAATTTCGACGAATGAGCGACCACAGAGACACAGAGACACAGAGGGGAACACAGAGAAGAAAACGCAGAGGCGCGGAGGCGCAGAGGTGCAGAGCCGCCGACCCACCCGAGAACCGCAAAAAACGCAAAGAGATCGATGCTGAGCTTGATGCGTGGATCCGCCTCTCTTCTCTTTCGTTGCGGGTGGGTGGGCTTTTTGATTTCTTGGTGTCTTGGTGCCTCTGTGGTTTGTCCCCGGGTGGGTGAGGAGCAAATCCGAAATCCGAAATCTGAAATCCGAAATTCATCAGTCGTACATGCCGTCGGCGAACCACTCGCCGCTCGTGCGATCCAGATAGATGCGATACAACCCACCGCCGGAGAGCTCTACATCCCAGTAGTCACGCTCGACGGGCTGATCGCTCCACCACCCATCCTCGAGGGTCCACGGACCCGCCGCCACGCGCACCAGGCCCTGAATCCTTGGCGTCGCTCCCGGCTCCGAGGCGAGCGAAACGAGCCGCAAAGCGGAATTTTGAATTTTGAATTTTGAATTTTGAATTCCCACCCGCTCCCCCTCCTCTGCAACGTGAGAGTTCCTGGGGTGGGGTGGGGGGTATCGAGCATCCAGCATCGAGCATCCAGCATCTGAAGCGTTCTCGCTTATCACTTCAAGAGGCACTGGTGGCCGCAAGACCCTGACAACCAAAAGCCCCCTTCCTCGCCGTGGTGGCTGCCGCAGCTTCGGTGCCGGGGGCGGGTCGAAGGGCGCGGTCCGGTAACGTTCGGGCAGGTGGCCGTCGAGGGAGCGCGGCGAGCCAACGTGCTCGGGGCCGATGCGGGCGGCGAGATGGGCGAGAGTTCCGGCGAGCTTGTCGGGGTGGATCTCCGGTCCGCCGAAGAGCGTGAGCTGGCCGCGTCGCGGGCGGTCCGGGTGGGTGATCGAAGTGAAGGAAATCACCGGCGCCCGTGGTGGTTTCGACTCGAGCTCGAGGCGGGTCAGGGCCAGCAGCGCATCGACGTCCCGGGTCGGAGCGGGAAGGCGAATGCGGCGATGCTCGGCGCCCTCCGGCTCGAGGCCGAGCTCGAGCTCGAACAGGGCACAGGCTAGATCCTCGCGCTCGAGGCGCTTGCGGGTTCGCTCGAGGGACTGGCGGAGGGCGTAGAGCAGGGGATCGACGGTGACTACCGGCCACTCCAGCTCCATACCCTCGCGGAAGGTCGGCGGCGGGTGGTGGGGTGCCAATGGGCTCGCATCGATACCGCGCGCTGCCCGGTGGGCGTTGGCGCCAGCCGGGCCGAGCCGGCTCGCCGTGCGGTCCGCCGGCAGGCGGGCGAAGTCGCCGAGGGTGCGCACGCCCCAGCGACGCAGCGTATCCATGAGGCGCCGGTCGAGGTTCAGATGGTTCAGTGGCAGGGGAGCGAGGAAGCGTGTTTCCTCACCGGTGGCAACGACCTTGGGCGAATCGGGCATGCGGGCGGCAATGCGGGCGGCGAGCTTGTTGCCGGCAATACCGACCCGTACCGGCAGGTCGAGGGCTTCGGCGGCGACGATCGTGGCCTGCCCCATGTCGCGTTCACCGGACTCCCCTTCGAAGAGACGTTCCATGCCACTGACATCGGCATAGACGATGTCCGGAGCGGCGTCCTCGACCCGGGGCGAGAGGCCGGTCGCGGTCTCGACCATGGCCTCGTGAGCCGAGGCCTCGCACGACACGTCGCGTCCGCGGGCGATCAGCGACGGCAGGATGCCACGTGCCTGGGCGAGGCTCATGCCGAAACGCACGCCGGACTTGCGGGCGGGCCGCGACGCGCCGATGACGCGCGCCGCCGATCCGTTGCCCTCGCACACCGCCACCGCCTCCCCGGCCAGCTCCGGCTCGGCCCGGAGTCTCGCTGCCAGCGGGAAGAGCGGGATGAAGAGGCAGGCGATTCGGGTCATGAGAGATTCGAATTTTGAGTTTTGAGTTTTGAGTTTTGAGTTTTTCCCCACCTGTCCGAGAACCACAGATGCACAGAGAACACAGAGTTCGCCTGCCGAAAACGAAACCGTAGATCAACGCAGATCCCCCTGCCCGTCCGGATCTCCAAGAGCCCCCTGGAGGCGGGTCCTTTAGGGCCCGCACGGCGGTCTTTGAACCGCGAAGAACGCAAAGCCCATCCGGCCACCCACCCCGCAAAGGCGCAAAGACGCAAAGGGGCAATCGTTGAGCCTGAGTGGCGGTTCCGCTCATTCAAGGCAGAACGACAGGCGATCGGATCGCCTGTCACCGGCAAGAATCCTGCTCGTTCCGAATGCGAGCATTCGTTACTCGCAGTCTTCTCACCGGCCGACGTGCCCAGGGCACGTCGGTTCTGCCTCTGTGGTTCTACGAACATCGAAATCACACGCAGAAGGCAAGCACCAGGAAGCAGAACCCGAAGAGCAACCACCCGCATGCTTCACCGGCGAGTTCGAAAACACTGCGAACGCTCATCTCAAACGGTTGCGACATTTTTCCTCCCTTCGGTCGGAATTTCGGATTTCGGATTTCGGATTTCGGATTTTTGTTCAGCACTCAAGTTGTTCAGTACTATTGGCCCGAAGCTTGCTTCGGGAAGCGTGAGGAAGTTGGCGGCCTCGCCGAGGTCCGTGTGGCCGATCCGCTTGCTGAGGTGCAGTCGCGCGCGAAGTCCGGAGAGGAGGCGGGAAGCGCCGCCACGACGCCAGTCGCCACGTCCGCGGCAGGCCGTCACCACCACACCGGCGGCGCAGCCGCTCAGCCGGTAGGGCGAGCCCACCAGCACCACCGCCTGGTGGTTGGCGGCGTTGCGCGCGAGCCGCAGCCAGGCGGCCAAAGGCGCGCGGCCTCTAACTGGAGGCAAACCGAGATCGAGAGCCACCAGCGGGAAGCCCGTATGGACCAGCAGTTCGGCGGCGGCCACGGAGTCGCCGAGATTCCGCGGCCGCAACCACAGCAGGTGTTCGAGGTCGACTCCGATCTCTGCCGCTGCCTGCGGATCGAGCTGTGCACCCTGATCGACGAGGGCGGCCACTTCGCCGGCACCGGTCACTGCCCGCAGGGTCGCCAGGAGAGCGGCGAAGCGACCGCAGGAGCCCCTGCCCACGAGTTCCACCATCTCGCCCCGAGGCAGACCGCCGTCGAGCAGGTGATCGAGACCGGCCAGCGAGGTGGGGAGGGGCTCTTCACGAAGGGTCGCGCGCCGCTCGCGGATGAGGTCGGAGGCTCGATGGAGGGTATGGCGGAGCTCGTCTGGAAGCTCGAAGCTCTTGGTCTGCAAGGCTTTGCGTGGTGCCAGTTCAGGTTTTTGCCGGGCCACCGCCATCTTTCCCTCCTGGGCTTTTGAGTATAGGTATAAATAAAGCATAAATCAAGTCCATCCGCCCATCCGTTTCGGATTTCGGATTTTCCACCCACACCTCCCGCAGAACCGGGGGGGGTGGTGGGAATTCAAAATTGAGAATTCAAAATTCTGCGTTGACCTTGACAGACGAAATTCTTAGTACTATGTTTTTAGTATGAAAAGCGACAAACCAAAGCTCACCGACGCCGAACTCGAAATCATGCACGTGGTGTGGGAGCTCGACGGCGGCACCGTCCGCCAAGTCCACGAGCGCCTCAACCAGCAGCGTCAGCTCGCGTACACCACAGTAATGACCATGATGAATATCCTCGAGGAGAAGGGACACCTGAGACGCCACAAGGAGGGCAGGGCCTACCGTTACCAGCCCGTGCGACCCAAGAGCCAGGTGATCTCCGGGATGGTCGATGATTTCGTGGGCCGGGTCTTCGAGGGATCCGCGAGGCCGCTCATTCTCAGCCTCGTGAAGGACAAGAAGATTTCACAGAAGGACCTCGAAGACATCGCACGGATGATCCGGGAGACCGAATGAACTTCCACGATGCCGTGCCCGCAGCTCTCTCCTACGCCTTTCAAAGTGGACTCCTGCTCGTCGCTGGCCTGATCCTGCCGCGATTGGTCCGGCTCCGCCACCCCAGGGCTCTGCTCGTCTACTGGCGGGTGTTGCTGGTCGTCGTCCTGCTCTTGCCGCTGGCGCCACTCGATCACATCGGCGAAGCCTCTCTTCCGTACATGACGATCAAAGGATTGGAAGTCGAAGCAGCCCTCAACACCGCGCTCCCGGCGACCCTGCCCGGTCTCAACTTGAACGTGATTTTCCTCATCATCGCAGGCATCGCGATGCTTGGGCTCGCACGTCTCGGTCTCGGTATCGGGTATCTCAACCGGTGCCGGCACGCCGCACTGCCCCTGTCTCCGACACCGGTGCAGGTTTCGAAACTCCGGGACCGCCTCGGGCTCGAGGTGCCGTTCCTGGTGAGCGAACGCCTCTCCGCACCGCTGACATATGGCTGGCTTCGTCCAGCAGTGATCCTGCCGGAGTCATTTCGAAGCCTGTCGGCCGACCAGCAGGAGGGGGTGGCCGGCCATGAGCTCTTGCACGTGCAGCGGAGAGATTGGCCGAAAACGTTGCTCGAAGAGCTGTTGCGCGCCATTCTGTGGTTCCACCCGGGTGTGTGGTTGATCCTCCCTCGAATCTCACTGAGCCGTGAACAGGTGGTGGACGCGGACACGGTGCGATTGACCGGAAAGCGCCGTCAGTACCTGGAAGCTCTTTGGCGCGTGATCTGTACGAGCCGCCAATCGATTACTGCGGTTGCGGTGCCGTTTCTCGGCAGGCGCGACCTGGTCGACAGAGTGGTGTGGTTGCAAAAGGAGATATCCATGTCGAAAACCAGGATCGCCCTGACAGTCATTGCATTCGCCCTCGTCGTTCCCGCCGTCGCGGTCTTCGGCGCGAGCGTCGTCAACACAGACACGCGGTCCGACCCCGCGTTGTCCGGTCCGTCTTCACACGCGGAACGCGAAAACCAGAAACCGGAGAAATCTGAGGACAAGCTGCGGACGACATCGGCGGATTCCATTTGTCGAGAGATCACCCGTCCGGTGGTCACCGAGAAGATCAATCCGAAATATCCCGAGTCGGCACGCAAGGAAAAGGTGATGGGCGTCGTGGTGGTCGAAACGGTCATCACCGAAGAGGGAATCGTCGACGACATCAGGGTCCTCGAATCATCTGATGAACGGCTGTCCTCTGCGGCGGTGGAAGCCATCGATCAGTGGCGATTCGAGCCGGCTCTGTGCGATGGCGCCCCGGTCGGTGTCTACTACAATCTCACCGTCAAATTCCACCTCGAATAGTCACTGCAGACGTTGCCAAACATCTCGTTCGGGAGACGGTTGTGCCTCGTGTACGTGAAGATCGTCCGTTCACCGGCGTGATATAATTTCTAATGGGCCGTAAGTTACAGACCCGAAACATTTTGGGAGAATTCTCCAGGACCCTCCGGCACCATGCGGAGGGCGTTTGTCTAAGTTATTGACTCCGGGGTGCCTCAGTTGTCGATCAGTGGCAATCTTCGTACGATGCCGTTCGCAGATCTCCTGCAATGGGTGTCTCAAAGCCGCAAAACCGGAACCCTGTCGGTCGAAGGCGATCCGCACAACAAGAAGATCTACTTCCGTGACGGTCTGATAGCGGCGGCGTCGTCTGAAAACCCGAAAGAGTTCCTCGGTTACTACCTCGTAGGCTGGGGTCTGCTGGGCGAGGAGGAGCTCCAGGAACTCCTCGACATGCAGGAGCATCACGGGACTCTCCTCGGTGAGCTGCTGGTGATCATTGGCCGGTTGACCAGGGAAGAGCTGCAGCACATTCTACAGGTGAAAACCGAGGAGACGATTTACGAGCTCTTCCTGTGGCAGGAGGGAGACTTTCGCTTCCTCGAAAACATCCTTCCGGCGAAGAAGTTTCAACCGCTCAATCTTCCGGTCGAGATGATCGTGCTGGAGGGTGTTCGTCGCAAGGATGAATGGGCGCGCTGCGTGGATGCGATCCCGGACGAGACCTGGATTCCAAAGGTGGTTCGTGCGGTCGATGTCGAGCAGCTCGGCGAGATCGAGCTCAATATTTTGCGTGAGATAAACGACGAGAACAGCATCGAGAAAATCGCCCTCTCGGCCCGCCTCGCGTTCTTTCACGTGCTGATGTTCATCTTCCAGGGAATGACCCACGGACTGTTCGAAGTTCGTGCTCCCGGCGACGAGATCACCGCGATTCCAGGCTTCTCGAAGGGTTCGTGGTTGACGCTCATCCGGCAGGTCGAGGAACTGATGCATGAGGGTGACCTCTTGGGTGCCTATCAGCGACTCGACGAGATTCGGGGGAAGTACCCGACGGATCCGGAAGTGACCGAACTGACGGGCAAGGTGCAGGGGAAAATCGAGGGTGCGGCTCAGGAACTCGATCTGAACAACTCGACGGTTCTCGAATTGGCGATACCCGCTTCGGAGCTCACGTCGCTCAGCTGCAGCCCGCAGGAGGGATTCCTGTTGTCGCGAATCAACGGGATGTACGCGCTGGGCGAGATCCTAAAGATGATCCCGGGCTCGGAAGTCGAAAACAAGTTGCTGGTGAACAATCTTTTGGCTCGCGGCGTCGTCCGACACCGAGAATCGTGAACAGGGAGATCGCTGGCAGGGAAGGCCGATTGGGATCCCGATGGAATCCGAAACGCTGAGATCGGTCGCGACCGTGATTTTGGCGAAGAACGAAGAGCGCACGATCGCCGGGGCAGTTCGCGAGGCGAAGCGTTTCTGTGATCATGTGGTCGTCATGGACGGCCATTCGACCGATCGCACATTCGAGCGGGCGCGCGAAGCAGGTGCCGACGTATACCTCGATCCGGGCAGGGGAAAGGGCGCCGCGATCCGGGCCAGCTTTTCACTGGTCGACGATCCGGTCATTGTGTTCATGGACGCGGACGGCTCCCACGAACCTGCGGACATCCCCCGGCTAGCGGGTCCTGTGGTTACAGGCGAGACAGATCTCTGTGTCGGCTCTCGATTCACCGGTGGTTCGGAGGAGCTTTCGATCACTATCGGCCAGCTGGTGCGCACGATCGGCAACATCTCGATGAACATCGCCATCAACCGTCGCTGGGACGTCGAACTCACGGACACCCTCAACGGATTTCGCGCGGTGCTGAGATCGGCGGTGATGGATGTCGGTTTGAGGGAGGATATCCACACCATCGAACAGGAAATGGTGATGAAAATGCTGCTCGCCGGCCATCGGGTGATGAATGTGCCGACCCACGAGTCTCGCCGCCAGTACGGTGAGAGCCACATCAAAATCTGGCGCCAGTGGCCGAAGTTCGTTTTCTGCGTCCTCAGTCATGTCGTGCGCCGGTCCAAGCCGTCGATCGAGACTGAGAGCGCGCGACACGATCCATCGGACGGAGAGTCGCGTTGAGCCCGGCGGAGGGCACCGGGAACACCGATCGGCGGACGCCGCTGGACCTCCGAACCGGACTCGCGTTGACAGCACTCGTCATCGGCGCGGCCTACGTGCTCGTGCGCGCGGATGCGACGCGAGGTTACGGAGCCTTCGCGCCGGCGATTGCCGCCGCAGTCTGGCTGCTCGTGTGGACCCTCGCCACGCTCGGCTCGGGGCGTCCGATCGTCAGGTATCTGGTGGGAGGCGATCACGGCAGCTGGGAGGACGAGGTGGTCGCTGCGATCGCCGGAACCGGGGTGTTGGTGGTGTGCGCGGCCGGATTGGCGGTTCTCGAGTTGTTTCGACCCTGGCCTCTCCTCGGAATTCTCCTGCTGTGGGCGGTCGTCGGCTGCGTCCAAGTGTTTCGGCGGCCGATCGGAGGTCCGCAGATCGACGTGAGAATCGGGCCATTGATCGGTTTGGCCGCCGTGACGGCCCTCATGGCAACCGTCGTCTCCCCGTTCTATGACCAGTGGCACCAACACCTGGGATTCCCGTGGGTGTGGTTGGGAAGCGGCAGCATTCACCCCCTGCCGAACGACTGGTACTCGTTCATGCCGGTCAACTCGAGCCTGCTCTATGCCTATGGGTTGGCGACCCTAGGGTCGTGGTCGGCGCAGATGATCCACTGGTGGAGCGGGGTGGTGACGGTGATCGCCATCGGCACTCTGGCTGCTCGTTCCGGTAACGCATCGGCTCGGATCTGGGCGCTCTGGATATTCGCGACAACGCCGGTCGTATTGCATCTCGCGACGACGGCGGGGTCGGATCTCGTGGTGGGGCTGTTTGCGGCCGGTGCGTGGATCTCTCTGCTTCGGACCGCTGAGGATTCGGGACATCCCGTGCGATGGTGGACCGCCACCGGTGTCTGCGTCGGCCTCGCCGCCGGCACCAAGTACATCGCGCTCGGAACGGTGGCGATACCGGTCGGAATCGGCTCGCTGGTGCTGCACAGGCCGTGGCGTGATGAGAGGAACTGGGTGCTCTTCGTTCAACGCGCGGCGATCGGTGTGGTCGGTGCCGGGTTGGCGTTCGCGCCGTGGGCGCTTCGGAACTTCATCGTCACCGGGAATCCTCTGTTTCCGTTCGCCAACCGGGTATTCGCTTCTACACTTCGTCAGTCCTTTGAAACCGCTGTTGGTTTCTCGACCACCCTCTCGGGTTTGGACACCTCACTCGGCCACATCGCCAAGGGCCTCGATCTCGGGAGCTTCTCGGCCTCGATCGACGGTTTCCCATCAGTCGGATTCGCGTACCTCGCCTTGGTTCCGTTGGCGGTGTTCATGTGGCCTCGCCTGCGCGGGGACTCGCGGTTGAGTGCGCTTGCCGCCGGAGCGGTCGCTGGAGTTGTTTTCTGGCTCGTGACTCTTCACGTCAGTCGTTACCTGGTGCCGGTTCTGGTGCCTGCGGTGGCCGTGCTCGGTAGTGCCGTGGCTGGATTGCTGAGCGGCCTGCCAAGCAGAATTCGAGCCGCAGCCGTGATTCTGGTCGCGATCGTCGTGGCTCTGACTCTTGCCGGAACCGTGACGTCGGTAGGCGCCGAACGCCTCGGGATTGCACTGGGCGTGACGCCGGCGGAGCCACTCCTTGCCCGGTGGGTGAGCTCGACCCCGGCCTTCGATCCGGTTGCATCGCTCGACGAAGATGCCCGGATCCTGATGGTCGCCGAGGCTCGCCCCCTCGGTTTCGAGCGACCGGTGGTGTTCAATGATCCCTACCGAGATCCGCTGTTGCTCGATCTCGCCAGGAACTCATCAAACGCCAAAGATCTGGCCGCGCACCTCGAGGCGATGGGGTTGACCCATGTCCTGGCGAACCGCTGGGAGGCCGTGCGCAGCGCTCGACTCCGTGGCCATGACCGGTTCTTCGTCGTCCGCGACCCGGAGGTGCAGACCCGCCTCACCGATTTCTGCACACGGTGCCTCGAACCGATCTGGAGCGACCGTGGCCTCGAGCTCTACCTCTTGAACCCAGCCTGTACGGTTCCGCCGTCTGGTGGGGCCGACCTCGCCACCTGGTGAGGACAGCTAAATCCGAAATCCCAATTGCTGACGCCCTTCGGGCGTCGTGACTCCCCGCCAGCAGCGATTGGTCGAAAAGCCTCCCACCAATCCTCTCCGGCCCAGCTTTCGCTCTGCCTGCGATCCCCACGGCTACGGTCACAAATCGCTGCTGTCGGTGAGTTCCGAAATTCGAAAATATGACTTCTAGGTGATCGTCTTCACCGCTTCCTCGAACGCCTGAATCGTCTGATCGATGACCCCTCGATCGTGGGCGAGAGAGACGAAGATCACCTCGTAGGCGGACGGCGCGAGCGAGACGCCCCGCTCAAGCAGGGCGCGGTGGAGCGCGGCATAGGTCTCGGCAGATTCTGGTCGAATGTCTTCGTAACGGGTGGGAGCATCACCGGGCTGGAGCGCGAGCCAGAGGATCGATCCGATCCGAACCACCGACCACTCGACGCCAAGCCGCGCCAGCACGTCGTGCAGGCCCTCTTCCAGCAGGGACGCGATTCCGTCGAGTTGGCCGTAGGCCGCACAGTTGTCCGCCAACAGCGCGCGGAGAGTTGCTGCTCCGGCGGCCATCGCCACCGGATTACCCGAGAGGGTGCCAGCCTGATACACCGGGCCGAGGGGGGCGAGCTGCTCCATCAGAGTCCGCCGACCGCCGTACGCGCCCACCGGCATGCCACCGCCGATGATCTTGCCGTAAGTCGCGAGATCGGGCTCGATGCCGTAAAGCCTGGCGGCGCCGCCTACTCCGAGGCGGAAGCCGGTGATGACCTCGTCGATGATCAAAAACGAGCCATGCCGCGTGCACTGGTCTCTCAGGAGCTGCATGAACTCGGGTGGCTGGATGAGAAGGCCGGCGTTCGCCGGCACGCCCTCGATGATCACCGCGGCAATTTCCGATCCCCGTTTCTCCATCAGGTTGGTGAACGCTTCGCCATCGCCGAGCGGCAGGACCGCGGTGTGGCGGGCGAACGCCTCGGGCACTCCGGCCGAAGAAGGCGTGCCGAAGGTGGCGAGGCCGGATCCGGCAGAGACCAGCAGATGATCGGCGTGGCCGTGATAACAGCCGGAGAATTTCACCACCGTGTCGCGACCGGTCACCCCTCTGGCGAGGCGAATCGCGGACATCACCGCTTCGGTGCCGGAGGAAACGAAGCGAATCATTTCCAGGTGGGGGACGGATGACACCACCAGGTCTGCGAGTTCCACCTCCTGCCGACAGGGCGCGCCGAAGCTGAGACCGGCAGCCGCGGTCGATGCCACGGCCTCGACCACGTCCGGGTAGGCGTGTCCGAGAATCAGTGGTCCCCAAGAACAAACGTAGTCGATGTACCGATTGCCGTCGACATCGACGATGTGGCAGCCGGTACCGCGTTGGTAGAAAAACGGATCGCCGCCGACCGAGCGGAAGGCCCGCACCGGCGAGTTGACGCCGGCCGGCATTAGATCGAGCGCTCGGGCGAACAGCTCCTGGCTGCGCCTGGTGTCGCTCACAGCCAGCCCTCGGAGAGCGCCTGGCGACCGTGGTAGGTGATCAGGATGTCGGCTCCGGCGCGCCGGAACGCGTGCCAGTTCTCGAGCACCACCAACCGCTCGTCTACCCAGCCTTTCGCCGCCGCCGCCTTGACCATCGAATACTCGCCGGAGACGTTGTAGACCGCGAGTGGGTTCGCGAAGGCTTCACGAAGGTCGGCGACGATGTCGAGGAACGCCAGCGCCGGCTTTACCATCAGGATGTCGGCGCCCTCCTCGATATCGAGCTCCGCCTCGATCATCGCTTCGCGTCGGTTGCGGGTGTCCATCTGGTGGGACTTGCGATCACCCTGTGCCGGTGCCGAATGGGCTGCCTCGCGGAATGGTCCGTAATATGCGGAGGCATATTTGACCGAATACGACATGATCGCGACGTCAACCAGGCCGTCGTCGTCCAGTGCCTCGCGGATCGCCGCGATCCGTCCGTCCATCATGTCGGAGGGCGCGACCACATCGGCGCCGGCGCGTGCGTGGGCCAGTGCCATCGCTGCCAGGTGGGGGAGGGTCGCGTCGTTGTCGATCTTGCCGTCGATCACGAGCCCGCAGTGGCCGTGATCGGTGTATGCACAGAGGCAGACATCGGTCATCACCAGGAGCTGATCTCCAAAAGCGTCCTTCAGGGCCGACACGGCCTGCGAAACCAGATTGTCCTTGCGTGCCGCCCCCGATCCGTCGGGCGCCTTGACGTCCTCGTCGGGAACGCCGAAGAGCAGACAGGCGCGGATGCCGAGGTCGAGGTCGCGTCCGACGGTCTCCAACAGTTGATCGACCGACTGGTGGTCGATGCCGGGCATCGCACCGATCGGCTCGGAAACGCCGGCGCCCGGCACGACGAAGTGCGGTTGGACGAGCATTCGCGCGTCGAGACGGGCTTCGGCAACCAGATCGCGCATCGCAGCCGATGCGCGCAGTCTTCTGGGTCGGATGATCAGATCTTGCATAGTTCCTCCGCGAGGGATTCGATACTGGGTTTCTGTGGAATCGAGCAGCGCATCCCGAGTGCAGCAGCGGCGTCGCGCGTCGTCGGTCCGAGCGCCCAGTGCGGACACGGGAGCGGCAATCCGCCGACCCCGGCCAGGTAGAGCTCTGCAGCCCGAGGCGACGTCAGCACGACCGCTTCGAGGCTCGGTCCGAGTGGCGGCAGCTCCCGTGGCGGGGTCGGGTCCATGCGATACACGACCACCGGCAAGACCTCGTGCCCCGCCGCCGCAAGCGTGTTCTGAAGTTCGAGACGCCGTTCGCGGCCACACGCGAGAATGACCGTCGCTGGAGCATCGATGATCTGGTTGAGGTGGTGAGCGAGGCCAATACCGGTGCCGGGCCCCACCGTGTCGACGTGGAGACCGGCTTCACGGGCCGCGATTTCGGTGCTCGAACCGACAGCAGCGGCCGGAAGTTCGAGAAGGTGCTCCGCGCCGATTCGACGGCAAGCTTCGACGAACGGCTTCGGGGCCCGCGGCGATGCGACCACGATCCTGCCGATGGTTGACGAGGTCGGGAATCGCTCCGTAACCGCCTTCCAGCCACCCTCGTCCCAATCCTCGACGAGCCGAAGCACGGGGTAGGGTCGGAGCGTCAGACCGCAAGGGTCAAGAAGTTTCTGGAGCTCCGTGCAGTCCGCAGGGTGGCGAGTTATCAGAACGAATCGCCTCATTTCGGCACCGCCCCGGGCATCGCGAGGCGCAGAGCTTCGAAGCAGACGCGGGCCGCGGTCTCGGGATTCGGGGCAAGTCCTCCGACTCGCGATACCGTTGCTCTCGTCACGCTGTCGTCGACCTCACCGAGCACGGCCTGCAATCTGATTCCCGACTCGTCCTCGGTCCCGAGGCAACCAAGGGGGAGCTGGCAACCGCCGCCAAGGGCCTTCAGCAAGCTTCGTTCTGCCGCGACACAGCGCGCCACCGCAGGGTCATTCAAGTCCTTCAACGGTTGGGTGAGCGGGTCGTCGACGCGGGTTTCGATGGCGAGTGCACCCTGACCTGGAGCCGGAAGCATCACCTCGGGCGCGAGCTCGACGTTATCCAGGTCGTCGAGGCTCAGCCCGAGCCGGCGGACGCCGGCGGTGGCGAGCAGGATCGCATCATATCCACCGTCGCGCAGCTTGCGGATGCGCGTGGGCACGTTTCCGCGCAGGGCGCGAATTTCGACCCCGGGGTAGGCTGCCAGAGCCTGGGCCGCTCGACGAAGGGACGAGGTGCCGAGGACGGTGTTTTCGGGCAGCCCGAAAGGACTCGCGTGGTCCGGCCGGATCAGGCCCTTCCTGGCTATCAGGAGATCTGACGTTTCGCTTCTCTCCGGAATTGCAATCAGATCGAGGCCGTCGGGTTCTTCCACCGGGAGGTCCTTGAGTGAATGTACGACGAGGTCGATCCTGTTCTCCATCAGGGCGTCCTGCAGTTCCTTGGTGAAGAAACCCTTGCCCTCCATCTTGCGAAACGCCACATCCTGGATGCGATCACCCTTTGTCTGGATGATCTCGATCGTGCAATCGATGTCGAGGGATTCCGCGATCCGATCCGAGACGCGGCGGGCCTGCCAGAGGGCGAGTTCCGACCCCCGTGTGCCAAGGCGTAGGACCGCCTTCGAATTCAACGATCTTCGTCCTTTCGCGATCTGTCACTACTTCGGAGGCCTATGAGGAAGCCGTCGATCACGGCGCTCGAATGGTGAGCCGCGGCAACCTTCAGGCCTTTCAACGGGACCTGCACGAGTCGCTTGGCCAAACCCTTGGCCATTTTTTCGACCGCACGGCGCTCCTCTTCGCCGAGATGGGCGAGCTCCTTGCTGAAGCTGTGCTGCACCGCCCGGTCCGCCATCTCAGTGAACGATTTCTGGATGCTGCGTGCGGCTGGGGAAAGGGCGCGATCGAGAAGGTGGCGGCGGAGGATGGTGAGCTGATGCTCGACGAGTTTTTCGCATCGGTCCAACTCCTCGAGGCGGCGCTTGCGGTTGGTCTCGGCCTCCTCGCGCATCTCCTCGATTCCGTGCAGCACGACGCGTCCGAGGCTGCCGGCTTCGCGCGAGACGTTCTGGGGCATGGCCAGATCGACGATCAGCAACTCCTCACCGTCCGGAAGTCTGTCCCGGACGGACGCCACCGCGTTGCGGTCGAGCAGCGCCTCGTGCGACGAGGTGACCGCGAGGACGGTCCCGACCTGGGGGAGCTTCGCGGCTGCCTCCTCCAGAGGCATGGTCGAAATATTGGGGTCGTCGCCGGCCATCTCGCGTGCTCGTTCGGGCGTGCGGTTGGCGACGATCACAGGTCGGGTCGAATCATTACCGCGCACCAGCTTCAGGGTTTGCCGCGCCATCTCCCCGGCGCCGAGAATCAGGACCGGGGTCGAGGAGGTGTCGAGGTGCTCGTTGAGCTTGCGCTCCACCAGGGTCACCAGCGATACCGGACGACGGGCGAGCTCGGTCTCGGTGCGGATCCGTTTGGCGAGGTGAAAGGCCTCGTGAAAGGTCTGATCGAGAATGCCGCCGAGGAGACCCGAGTTGTGGGCGATCTCGTGCGCCTCCTTCGCCTGTCCCATGATCTGTGCTTCTCCGACCATCATCGAGTCGAGAGCCGAGGTGACGCGAAACAGGTGGCGCACGGCGGTTCGTCCGAAATAGACGTACAGGGAGTCCTCCTCCGGCAGCTGGCACTGGCCGTCGGTGAGGTCGGCCAGGCTTCGCCGCAGATGGAAGAGCAGGGGATTGGTATGAATCCGGCTTTCCCCTCGAAAGTAGAACTCGACGCGGTTGCACGTACCGAGGTACACCAGTTCGGAAAAGCCCGCGAGACGGGCCAGCTCGACCAGGTTTTCCCTCGGGAAATCTGGCGGCAAGGCGGCCGCGGAGAGCTTGTCGATGTGAGCCGTGCGGAATGAGGCGCCAACGACGCCGATACGATCCAAACTCAGAGCCTCCCGGCAGGATTCTACGACACGACGCGGCGTAATTCAGTCATTCGGCGAGAAAATCGGTCTCGCGGGCAAAATATCGCGCGAGACTCGCGGCCCCGCGGCCAGCCGGTGGATCTCCTGAGGCAGAGAAATGGCTCTTTGCGTGACGATTCAGGTTCGATCGGAAAAATTCTCGAAAGCGTTGAAAACTTGCCTCAGCGTCAGTAGGCTCTGGCTAGAACATAACGCGGGCCCGTGCCGCGTGTCCGGATAGATTCAATCAGAGGGGGTAGGACCGGGCCTATGAGTCAAACCATAGGGTTCATCAGCTCGACGCTGGGCAAGAAGGTATTGATGGCCGCTACGGGCATCATCCTGTTCGGTTTCGTAGTCGGCCACATGCTTGGCAATCTCCAGATCTACCTGGGAGCGGAACGGCTCAACCACTACGCACATCTGCTGCAAACCAACAAACCGTTTCTGTGGACTGTTCGTTCGGTCTTGCTCTTCTGCGTTGCCGTCCACATCATTGCGGCGGTTCAGGTGTGGCTGCGAAACCGGGCTGCGCGTCCCGTCAAGTACCGGGTCTTCAACCCTCCGGCGGTCGACTACGCGGCACGCACCATGATGTGGAGCGGGCCGATCCTCGCCCTCTTCATCATCTACCATCTGCTGGATTTCACGGTTGGCACGGCGAATCCGGATTTCGTGCGCGGAGAGGTGTATCACAACGTTGTCGCCAGCTTCAGCAACCCGGTGATCGCCTTTTTCTACATCGCCGCGAACGTCTTGCTTGCGTTCCACCTCTACCATGGGCTCTGGAGCCTCTTCCAGACCTTCGGCTGGGACCACCCGCGATTCGGCTGGCTGCGGCGGGTTCCGGCAGTCTTCTTCTCGGTGCTGATCGGTGCCGCAAATGTTTCCATCCCGTTGGCCGTGCTGACGGGCGTGATCAGGTAGGGAGGTGACGGAATGAAACTCGACCCACGCATTCCGTCGGGCCCTCTGGCCGAAAAATGGCAGCGGTTGAGGGACGAACTCAAGCTTGTGAGCCCGGCGAACAAACGCAAGCACTCGATCATCGTTGTCGGTACCGGCCTCGCCGGTGGCGCGGCGGCGGCGAGCCTTGGTGAGCTCGGGTACAAGGTCAAGGCGTTCTGTTATCAGGACAGTGCGCGTCGAGCGCACTCGATCGCGGCACAGGGTGGCATCAACGCCGCCAAGGACTACCAGAACGACGGCGATACCGTCTACCGCCTTTTCTACGACACGATCAAGGGCGGCGACTACCGCGCGCGAGAAGCCAATGTTTACCGACTGGCCGAGGTTTCGAACAACATCATCGACCAGTGCGTGGCGCAAGGAATACCCTTCGCACGTGAATACGGCGGCTACCTGGCCAACCGTTCCTTCGGAGGGGCACAGGTTTCCCGGACCTTTTACGCGCGCGGTCAGACCGGGCAGCAACTGCTTTTGGGTGCGTACTCAGCGCTCAACGCGCAGGTTGCCGCCGGCTCGGTCGAGGTTTTCCCGCGGACCGAGATGCTCGATCTGGTCCTGATCGACGGGCGGGCGCGGGGCATCGTTACCCGAAATATGGTGACCGGCGCCGTGGAGTGCCACGTGGCCGATGCGGTGCTCTTGTGCACCGGCGGGTACTCCAACGTCTATTTCCTTTCGACCAACGCAAAGGGCTGCAACGTCACCGCAGCATGGCGCGCCCACAAGCGGGGAGCCGGGTTCGCCAACCCGTGCTTCACCCAGATCCACCCGACCTGCATTCCCCAGGCGGGCGACTACCAGTCGAAGCTGACCCTGATGTCGGAGTCGCTGCGCAACGACGGGCGGGTGTGGGTGCCCAAGATGGTCGGCGAGGTACGCGAGCCGGGAGACATCCCCGAGAATGAGCGGGACTACTACCTCGAGCGGATCTATCCGGCCTTCGGTAACCTCGTGCCGCGAGACGTGGCGTCGCGGAATGCAAAGAATGTTTGTGACGAGGGGCGTGGAGTCGGACCTGGCAAACGCGGTGTCTATCTCGACTTCGAAGATGCCATCAACCGCCTCGGTGAGGACGTCATTCGCGCCCGCTACGGCAACTTGTTCGACATGTACGAGATGATCACCGGGGAGGACCCGTACAAGGTTCCGATGCGTATCTATCCGGCGCCGCACTACACGATGGGCGGCCTGTGGGTGGACTACTTCCTTCAGAGCAACGTTGCGGGGCTTTTCGTGCTCGGCGAGGCGAACTTCTCGGACCACGGGGCCAACCGCCTCGGTGCCTCGGCCCTCATGCAGGGCCTCGCCGATGGATATTTTGTCATTCCCTACACCCTGGGCGAGTACCTCGCGACCAACAAGCTCGAAGCCGTCGCCGAGGATCAGGAGGAGTGCGCGGAGGTGATGGGGGAGGTCGAAGGGCGAACCAAGAAGCTCATCGAAATCAACGGTTCACGCACGGTCGACTCCCTCCATCGCGAGCTCGGCTTGTTGATGCTCGACGAATGCGGCATGGCCAGGACCGAGAAGGGCCTGACCGAGGCGATTGACAAGATCGCTGCCCTCAGGGCCGAGTTCTGGTCGGACGTGAGGGTGACCGGCACGGGCACCGAGCTCAATCAGGAGCTCGAGAAAGCCGGCAGGGTCGCCGATTTCTTCGAGCTCGCCGAGCTCATGTGTCGCGACGCCCTGCGACGCGAGGAATCCTGCGGCGGTCACTTCCGAGAGGAATTCCAAACCGAGGAGGGAGAAGCCCTTCGCGACGACGAGAACTGGACCAACGTCACCGTGTGGGAGTACACCGGCGAGGATTCCGAGCCGGTGGCCCATACCGAGGACCTCGAGTTCGAGACCGTGCAGCCCACGCAGAGGAGTTACAAATGAAGCTGACGCTGCATGTTTGGCGGCAGAAGGACACCCAGGGCAAGGGCGGCTTCGAGACCTATGAGCTCGAGGATGTCAGCACTCACATGTCGTTCCTCGAGATGCTCGACGTGCTGAACCAGGACCTGATCACCAAAGGGGAAGAACCGATCACGTTCGAGCATGACTGCCGCGAGGGGATCTGCGGGGCGTGCGGTTTCGTAGTCAACGGCGTCGCACACGGCCACCAAAAGGGGAGTACCGTATGTCAGCTGCACATGCGGCACTTCAACGACGGTGACGAGATCACGATCGAGCCGTGGCGCGCAAAGGCATTCCCGGTCCTCAAAGACCTGGTGGTCGATCGCTCGGCCTTCGACCGGATTATGCAGGCGGGGGGCTTCATTACGGTCCGAACGGGCTCGGCGCCGGACGCCAACGCGATACCGATTCCGACTGACACGCTCGAGTATGCGATGGACTTCGCGGAGTGCATCGGTTGCGGAGCGTGCGTCGCCTCGTGCCCGAATGGCGCCGCGATGTTGTTTGTCGGGGCCAAAATCTCGCACCTCGGGCTGCTGCCGCAGGGTCAACCGGAAAGGGCGTCACGTGCGCGGAGAATGGTCGAGGCGATGGAGAAGGAAGCGTTCGGCGCCTGCACCAACTACCGTTCCTGCGAGGCGGTGTGCCCGAAGGAAATCTCCATCTCCGGCATCGCCATGATGAACAAGGACTACCGTAAGGCAGCCTTCGCCGGCGCCGACGCCCCGCGAGGCAAGAAGCGGTAGGGGAGAGGCAGCTGCGAAGACGCGAAAGGCGCGGAGACGTCGCAGAATGAGGGGCGGGAGTCATGCCGCCCCTTTTCCCTTGTTTGACGCCAGACGCCGTATTCGCCATAACTGGACGATCCGGCCGCATGGCACCACGCAAAGGCAGTTCAAGCTCCTCAATACCTTTTCGAGTCTGCTCGGCGTCGGTCGGTCTTTGGCCGTTTGCTGTATCTGGCTGCGGGACATGATGCTCGATCTTTGCGATCGCTCTCTCGGGTTGGTACATTTACCTTCGTTCTGGAACCCGTGAGAAGAGACCGTGGTGCTCTCCCCGTGCCGGTGATCAGGATCGGAATAGCCGATCTTCAGGCCTGCGCGCGCACTCCGGCCGCATCCGAGTCTTCCCTGCGGTCCTTGCGGATTAGAAACCGGTCAGACCTCGATGCAAGGGTAGGTGCCTCGTGAAGACCGAGCTGGTTCTCGTTGGTGGTGGGCTCGCCAACAGCCTGATCGCCCACCGGATCCTCATGAAGCGTCCAGACTTTCCGCTGGTCGTGGTGGACCGTTGTGCCTCCCTCGGCGCCAACCACACCTGGTCCTTTCACGACTCGGATCTGACGGCCGAGCAACGGCGGTGGATTGAACCGCTGATTGCCAACCGCTGGTCGAGCCACAAGCTTCGCTTCCCCGGCCGGCGCCGCACCATCAGCGGCGGCTACAACTCAGTGACCTCGGAGCATCTGCACGAGGTCGTCGCGCCGGCCCTGGGAAACCGGCTGCGACTCGAGACGGAGGTAGCGGAGGTTACTCGTGGCGGCATCGTGCTGGCAACCGGTGAGCGTATCAACGCTCGAACCGTGATTGACGGTCGTGGCGACCCGGGCGGAGATCACCTGGATATTGCCTTCCAGAAGTTCCTCGGTCTCTTTGTTCGACTTGCCGAGCCGCACGGGCTCGAGGGGCCGATCCTGATGGATGCCACTGTCGAGCAGACGGACGGTTACAGATTCGTCTATTCCCTCCCGTTCACCGATTTCGACCTGCTCATTGAGGACACCTACTACGCCGACGGGCCAACCCTCGATCGGCCTCGGCTCCGGACCGAAATCGAGGCCTACGCGGCTGATCAGGGTTGGACCATCGCCGCGATCACTGGCGAGGAGGCGGGGGTTCTGCCGATTGTCCTCGGCGGCGATATCGAAACCTTCTGGGCCGCCGGGCCGGAAGGGGTGGCCCGCAGCGGAATGCGGGGAGCGTTCTTCCACCCCACCACCGGTTACTCGCTCCCCGAAGGGGTTCGGCTGTCGGACGAGATCGCTGCAATCACCAACTTCGAGAGCTCCTCGCTCTTCGAGCTGACCCGCCGTCGTTCCGAAGAGCTGTGGCGCCGCACCGGCTATTACCGCCTGCTCAACCGGATGCTCTTCCGCGCTGCCGAGCCCGAGCTGCGCTACCGGATCTTCGAACGTTTCTATGGTCTGTCAGAAGGTCTGATCCGGCGGTTCTACGCCGGCCGCCTGAAATGGAGCGACAAAGCCCGTCTGTTGATCGGGAAACCGCCGGTGCCGGTTGGTCGGGCAATCCGATGCCTTGGCGAGAGCCGCCAAGCGAAGAGTACACTCTCACCGTCACGAGGAGGACCCCAGTGAGGCAGAAGCGCGCAGCGGTCATCGGTAGCGGATTCGGCGGTCTGACATTGGCCGTTCGTCTGCAAGCGGCGGGAATTGAAACAACTGTCATCGAGAAGCGTGACAAACCCGGCGGCCGCGCCTACGTCTACGAAGACGAGGGATACACCTTCGATGGCGGACCGACCATCATCACCGCCCCGCCCAGCCTCGAGGAGGTCTTCGCGGCCGCAGGTCGCGACATGTCGGACTTCATCACCCTGCTGCCGGTGATGCCCTTCTATCGGCTCTACTGGGAGGACGGTTACACCTTCGATTACTCGAATGATCTGGAGGCGACCACCCAACAGATCGCCGACAAGAGTTTAAGCGACGTTGACGGCTACATGAAATTTCTCGATTACGCCGAGGAGGTCTTCCACGAGGGTTACACCAAGCTCGCGGCGACGCCGTTCCTCAGTTTTTGGAGCATGATCCAGGTCTCGCCCCAGCTTATCCGGCTGCAGAGCTACCGCAGCGTCTACTCGATCATCTCCAAGTTCATCAAGGACGACCATTTGCGCCAGGTCTTCAGCTTCCACCCCTTGCTCGTCGGCGGCAACCCGTACACCTCATCTTCGATCTATACCTTGATTCACTACCTCGAGCGTAACTGGGGGGTCTTCTTCGTCAAGGGCGGTACCGGAGCGCTGGTTACCGCGTTGGTCGACCTCTTCGAGGAGCTCGGTGGCGAGATCCGCCTCGATTCTCCGGTGGAGCGGATCCACACATCCAACGGCGGGGTCACCGGGGTGACCACCGCAGATGGCTGGCACGGTGAGTTCGACGCCGTCGCAACAAACGCGGATGTGGTCCACACCTACGGCACCCTGCTCGGCGACAACGATTACGCCCGGCGTGAAGCGGCGCGGCTGAAGAGCAGGCGCTTCAGCATGTCGCTCTTTGTCGTTTATTTCGGGGTGCGGCGTCGGCACACCCAGATCGCCCACCACGACATCCTCTTCGGTCCGCGCTACAAACCCCACCTCCGCGAGATCTTCAACGGACCAGAAGTCTCCGACGACTTCTCACTCTATCTCCATGCCCCGACCCTGACCGATCCGTCGGTGGCGCCGGAGGGCTGCGAGGCCTTCTATGTCCTGTCGCCGGTCCCCCACCTCGGCAACGCGCCGGTCAACTGGAGCGAGGAGGGTCCAAGATACAGAGACAAAATCCTCGACTATCTCGAAAAACGCTACCTGCCGAATCTCCAGGCCGATATCGAGACCGTGCGGATCATCACCCCCGATCACTTCAAGAATACCCTCAACTCGCACCTCGGCTCGGCCTTTTCGCTCGAGCCGATCCTGACCCAGAGCGCCTGGTTCAGAGTCCACAATAGGGACGGGAAAATCGGCGGTCTGTACTTCGTCGGCGCCGGAACCCATCCGGGGGCCGGGGTCCCAGGCGTGGTCAACTCGGCCAAGGCAACCGCCGGATTGATGATCGGCGACCTCCTGGGCGAGGGAGGTTGAGGACAACCCCATGGACCACGTCGTCAATCACGGGCAGGCCGTCATCGAAAAGGGCTCGAGCAGCTTCGCGGCCGCGGCGAAGCTCTTTGACCCTGCGACCCGTGGCCGCGCCTCCATGCTCTACGCCTGGTGCCGCCACTGCGATGATCAAACCGACGATCAGGAGCTCGGGTTCGACGGCTCGCAACTGCCTCCTGAAGAAGGGCAAGCGCGGGTTGATAGGCTGCGGGCCGAGACGCTGGAAGCCCTTTCCGGGGAACCCACCAGTGATCCGATCTACGCGGGTCTCCAGCGAGTGGTCGCCGACTGCGACATACCCCATCGCTATCCCATGGAGCACCTCGACGGTTTTGTCATGGATGTCGAGGGCCGCGCGTACCAGAACCTCGATGATACGGTGGAGTACTGCTACCACGTCGCCGGGGTGGTCGGGGTGATGATGGCCTACGTCATGGGCGTCCGGGACGAGCCAACCCTCGACCGCGCGACCGATCTCGGGCTCGCCTTCCAGCTGACCAACATCTGCCGCGATGTGGTGGAAGACGCCGAGGTCGGACGCGTATACCTCCCCCTCGACTGGCTGACCGACGCCGGTATCCCGGCCAACAGGGTCGCGGCGCCCGAGCACCGGGATCGCGTCTTCGAGGTGGTCCGGCGGATTCTTTTCGAGGCCGACCGCTACTACCAATCGGCCTGGCTGGGGATCTCTCAACTGCCGCCTCGTTCAGCCTGGGCGGTGGCGGCCGCTAACGCGGTCTACAGCGACATCGGCCGGCTGATCCTCGAGCGCGGTCCGCGTGCCTGGGACACGCGGACGTCAACCAGCAAGGCACGAAAAATTGCGCTCGTGCTCGGCGCCGGACCAAGGTCCTGGACGGCGAGATTGTGGGGCAAGGCGCCCGGTGACGAGCCGCGAGACCGGTTGTGGACGCGGCCGGCCCGCTCTCATGAGTGATCGAGCCGCGAATCACGGCAGCGTCGAAGCTGCACACGCCCTGCTGGTCCGCGACGTGGTCAAGCGTTTCGGACCCAATACGGCCCTCGACCATGCCGGATTCGAGCTGCGACGGGGCGAACGTCTGGCCCTACTCGGGCCCAACGGCGCCGGCAAGACCACCCTGGTGCGATGCATCTGCGGCCTTGCGGTACCCGATTCCGGGGAGATCGAGATGCTGGGATGGCGTCTGCCCCCGAGCGGCGGGCGTCACGAGCTGGGCTTTGTCCCGCAGGAGATTGCTCTCTATCCCGATCTTACGGCCAACGAAAACCTCGACGCCTTCGGCCGCTTCCACGGACTCAGGGGCGGCGAGCTGCGTCGGGCGGTCGACTGGGCGCTGGATTGGACCGGTCTCGCCGACCGGGCCGGTGATCTGACGAGGACCTACTCGAGCGGCATGAAACGACGCCTCAACATCGCCTGCGGTGTCCTCCACCGGCCGCTCATCCTCCTTCTCGACGAGCCGACAGTTGGTGTTGATCCGCAGAGCCGCGAGCGGATCTTCGCCATGTTGGACGAGTTGTGGCACCACGGAACATCGATCCTGCTGACCACTCATCAGCTGGAGGAGGCGGAACAGCAGTCTGATCGGATCGTCATCATTGACCACGGCCACGCCATTGCCGAGGGCACGCTGACCGAGCTCATCGCGAACACGGTGGGCAGCAATCGAAGGGTGATCTTCAAGCTCGCCGAGGCGTGTCCGAAGCTCGACGGCATGACCATCGACGGCGATCACCGGGAGCTCGTCGCCGAGGTCGAGGATGTCGCCCTCGAACTCCCAGATCTGCTGATTCGAATCCGTGAGAGTGGTGGCAAGGTACTCGACCTCGACGTCCATCCCCCTTCGCTCCACTCCGTTTTCATCCACCTCACCGGCCGGGAGCTGCGCGAATGATCTGGACGGTGGTTCGCGTAGGGCTGCTGCGCATGTGGCACGGTCGGACGGAAATCCTCCTGACTTTCGTTGTACCCATCGTCTTCTTCACGATCTTCGCCTTTATCTTTGACGAACAGATAGGGTTGGGGAAATCGCCACGAGTCAACCTGGCGCTGGTCGATGAGGATGACACCGGACTCAGCCGCGAGCTTCTCTCCGCGCTCGCCGAGTGGGACACTCTGCACATCTATGCCCCGCCGGACTACGGCGACGGTCTCTTCGTCTTCGCCTCGAGAGCGCCGGTAAGGGAGCTTGTTCTCGCCGGTACGATTCAGCTGGCTGTGGTCATCCCGGAGGGCTGGACGGTTTCCCGCTTGAATCCGGGCGACGAGTCTGTGAGCCTCCAGCTGCTGGCGGATTCCTCGGACCCCGTCGCCACCCAAGTTGTCAGCGCGCTTCTTCGACAGACCGTGGGACAACTCACAGGCGAACGTGTTCGTGAGCAGATTCGATCCTTCCTGTCGCTCTCGCCCGACCGGTTCGCCGAGTCCCCGCTCTCCAGCTTGGCGGCTCCCATCGCCATCGACGTGGTCGACCTCCTCGCCGCCGACAAGGCCAACCCCGTGGTGTCCATGTACGCCGCCGGCATCGCGGTGATGTTCCTGCTCTTCGGTGCTGTGGGCAACTCCGGAACGCTGCTCGAGGAGGAGGAGAATCAGACCCTCGAGCGGCTGATGTGCTCGGAGCTCGGCATGACCCAGCTCTTGGCGGGCAAATGGTTGCTCATGACCATCGTCGGCATCATCCAGGTCACCATCATGTTCGCTTGGGCTGAGCTCGCTTTCGGTGTGGACTTCCTGGGCCACCTCTCGGGCTTCACGGTGATGACGGTCGTCACCGCCGGCGCCGCGAGCAGTTTCGCGCTTACTCTGGCCGCCCTCTGCACCAACCGCGCACAGCTCAACGCTGTCGCCGTCATCCTGATCCTCTCCATGTCCGCGCTGGGCGGCAGCATGGTGCCCCGTTATGTGATGAGCGAGGCCATCCAGCAGATCGGTAAAATCACCTTCAACGCGTGGGCCCTCGACGGCTACAACAAGGTTTTTTGGCGCGATCTGCCAATCACGGCCCTCGCGCCCGAGCTCGCCGTGCTGACCGTGACCGCCATCATCCTCTTCGGCGCTGCCCGACTCCTGGCCCGGCGTTGGGAGAGCTCGTGAGCGGCTCCCGGGATTCTCCCTTCAAAGGGTGGCGCCGATTGCCGGGCTACAATGCCCCCATGACCAACCACCGCAATCGAATCGCGTTCGTTCTCGCTGTCATGGCTCTCTCGGCCTGCGCCTCGGCGCCACCGGGAACCCCGGAGCTCCGACCCGAGGGACACGGCCGGGTCGAGGTCACCGTGACAGGATTCAAAAACGATGAGGGAGCGGCCCGCGTCGCCCTCTTTCTTGATGCCAGAGTATGGCCCGACGGGGACGGCTCCATCTTCGGCACCGCGGTGGCTCCCATCAGCGATGGCCAGGCTGTTGCTGTCTTCGAGGAAGTGCCGGCCGGCCCCTTCGCGGTTTCCGTATTCCACGACGAAGACGGCGACGGTGAGCTCGATTCGACGGCGCTTGGCATTCCGTCGGAGCCCTACGGTTTTTCGGGCGACGCCCGCGATCTCTTTGGACCGCCGAGCTTCGAGGAAGCGCGAATCGAGCTCGCCGCGGGAGAAACGCAACAGATCACCATTCGGGTCAAGTAGGCTTCAGGATGGAAGAACTGATCCTGCCGCGACGGGGTACGCACGATAAGATCCGAGCGCCGCAGACGGCGGTCATCGCTGGCGGCGGTCTCGCAGGAATCGCCGCGGCGGTGGCCCTCGCGGAGCGTGGCGTCACGGTCGTTCTGGCCGAGCGTGAGTCCTTTCTCGGCGGCCGCGCCGGGGCGTGGACCGACCGCCTCGCCTCTGGCGAATCGTTCGAGATGGAACGCGGCTTTCACGCCTTTTTTCGCCAGTACTACAATCTTCAGGCTCTCCTCCGACGGATCGATGACGGGCTGACATTCCTCGAACCCCTCGAGGATTATCCGATTCTCGGCCCCGGAGGCCAGGTAGAGTCCTTCTCGGGGTTGCCCAAGAAACCCCCGTGGAATGTCGTCGCTCTCACCAAAAGGACACCGACTCTCGGTCTGAGAGATCTCATCAAGGTCAACGGCCTCGCCGCGCTTTCAATGCTCCGCTACGAACGAGGGTGGACCTACGCACGTTACGACGAACAGACCGCCGCCCAGTATCTGGATTCGCTCAGGTTCCCACCCGACGCCCGACGCATGCTGTTCGATGTCTTCGCCCACTCCTTTTTCAATCCGGAGGAGGCGATGTCGGCGGGAGAGCTGTTGATGATGTTCCACTTCTACTTCTCGGGCAACCCGGAGGGGCTTATCTTCGATGTCTCGAAAAGACCCTTCTCGAAGTCCATCTGGGGCCCCCTGTCCGACTACATAACGGGGCTGGGAGTCGACGTGCGGACCGGCTGCACCGTATCGCGGATCGCGAAAGGCACCGAAAGGAAGTGGAGCGTCGACCTCGACGGGGAGATCGTGGAAGCCGACTTCGTGGTCCTCGCCCTGACCGTGCCCGGCCTCCAGGCCGTCGTAGCCGAGTCGCCCGACCTCGACGACGCCGATTTCCGCCGCTCGGTGCACGGCCTGGCCCTCACCCACCCCTTCGCCGTCTGGCGGCTATGGTTCGACCGGCCGGCCAACGTCGGTCGGCAGCCGTTTGTCGGGACCACCGGTGTCGGATCGCTCGACAACATCTCGTTGTACAACCTCTTTGAAGACGAGAGCAGAAGCTGGTCCGAACGGACCGGCGGATCGGTGGTGGAGCTTCACGCCTACGCCGTCGATCCCAAAATGGGCGAGCCCGAGATCCGCGAGGACCTCCTGAGCGCCCTCGACACCTTCTACCCCGAGTACGCCGGCGCTCGGGTCGTCGAGGAGCGTTTCCTGATCCGGCACGACTGTCCAGCCTTCGCTCCAGGATCCCATTCCGATCGACCTGGTGTTCCAACCCCGCACGAGGGCGTCGTGCTGGCCGGTGATTTTGTTCGCCTGCCGATTCCCAGCGCATTGATGGAGCGCGCGGTGGCTTCGGGCTTTCTCGCCGCAAACCACCTGCTGGCGCCCCAAGCCGTCAAACCCGAGCCCATACGCTCGATCCCGCGGCGCGGCCTCTTCGGCCGCCGTAGGAGAGAGACGGAAGCGAGTTGCATGCGATGAGCAAGCTCCTGAAGTTCGGTCCGCCGCTCCCAGCTGTGGAGGTCCCCAAGTCCTCCCTCGCTCCCGATTGGCAACAGGCCAGACCCCGAGCCATCAGTCGCTCCCTCCGGAGGGCGCTTGACCGGCCGCACGGCAATTGGTACGTGGTCGGCGAATCGCGCAGTTTTGGTGAGAAAGCACAGCGTCTCCGAATTGCGGGCGAGGACCTGGTCGGCTGGAGGGTCGACGGTGAGCTGCTAATCGCCCCGGACGCGTGCCCCCACATGGGAGCATCCCTTTCGGACGGCCGAGTTCGGGAGGGCAGGCTGGTCTGCCCCTGGCACGCGCTGGCTCTGGGCAAGGAGGGGCACGGAGACTGGAAGATGTTTGCCGTTCACGAAGACGGCGTCCTCAGCTGGGTTCGGATCGGTCCCGAAGTTCCCGGAACCCCACTTCCCATTCTCGCCCCTCGACCCGACATCCATCTCGAGGGGGTGATCCGGCTCGAGGCGCGGTGCGACCCCGAGGACATCATCGCCAACCGGCTCGACCCCTGGCACGGTGTCCACTTCCACCCGTACTCCTTCGCCGCGCTGACCGTCCTCGATCTCGATGATGACATCGTCAAAGTGCGGGTGGCCAAGAGGCTTCTCGGGCGCATCGTCGCAGAGACTGATGCGACCTTTCACAGTCCGGAACCGCGCTCGATCGTCATGACCATTGTCGAGGGCGAGGGCAAGGGCTCGGTGGTTGAAACGCACGCGACCCCCATCGAACCGGGGCGCACTCTGGTCGTTGAAGCAACGCTCGCGACTTCGGATCGCGCGGGCTTTCGACACGCACGGAAGTTGCAACGCTTTATACGACCATTCATCGAACGATCCGCTCGCCGCCTCTGGGTCGATGACGCCGCCTACGCGGAGCGACTATATGAACTCCGCAACCGCTCGACAGGGTCAAAGTCAGAACGCGGTGACGCGATCCATGGTTGAACGCGTGTAGAACCGGGCGAGGTTTGCCAACTGGTTGCCCGACCGGCCCAAAGGCTCGAGGGCCGAAGCGGCCGACTCGACATAGCGGAAGACCTCCTGTCGAGTGCCGTCAGCGCCCAGCCGCGAGGCGAGAGTCGACTTCTGGTCGTCCTGGCCGGTGTCCTTACCGATGTCTTCCCGAGAACCGAAGGTGTCGAGAAGATCGTCGAGCAACTGAAAGGCGAGCCCCAGGTTGACACCGTACTCCCGCACCGCCTTGACCCATGCATCATCAACGCCGGCGACGAGCGCGCCCGCTTCCAAAGCTGCCACGAAGAGCGCACCGGTCTTCTGGCCATACATCTCGGTCAGACCGGCCAGATCATCGCCGTGGCCGTGGCGGATCTGCAAATCACAGAACTGACCGGCGATGATCCCGTTACTACCGACCGACTCCGACAGAAGACGAGTCAGGTCGAGGCGCGTCTGCGCCGACAGCAGATCACACTCGGCGATCACACCGAAGGCGCGGTTGAGCAGCGCGGTGGCGGCGAGAATCGCGGTGTCTTCGCCGTAGACCAGGTGGTTCGCCGATTGGCCGCGTCGCAGGCTGGCATCGTCCATACACGGAAGATCATCGAGAATCAGTGAGGCGGCATGAACCATCTCGACCGCGCACGCGACGTCGAGTGCTGCCTCCACGGAGGCACCGAGGTCGGTAGCCACCTGAATCGTGAGGACCGGACGGATCCGCTTGCCACCCGCGAGCAGGCTGTAGCGCATGGACTCGTGGAGCGGACGTGGATCGGTGGACTCATCCGGGACGAGCTCCGCGAGGCGCTCGTTGATCCGGCCCCGCCAGAGGATACTGGCATCGCGTTGACCATCCTCCCGCGGGGCTAAACACAGCCTTCCATCGGAATCCAAACCCTCGATGCTGATACTCATGACCTCAATACTCCCCGTTCCCGGAAGCTCACTAACCCTCGACGCTCAGAGGTATCTTTTGACGTTCGATGATGGCTAACCTCGTAGAAACCCTGAGCTATTCCGAAATTCAGCCAACATCGCGATGAGATTTCTCGAGATGATCAACTGTTGGGGATTCAGTTCTCAGGAAGGCAGCGGCCTTGATGGCGCCTGCCCACCGTGCTCGATTTCCCCGCGGCCGTTCCGTTTTGATTGGCACAAACCCGCAAGGCTTTTAGTCCAGGCGTGTTGATGCGAGAAATGTCACCGAGCTCACGGTCGCGCACAGCACCGTGCCCCAAACCAGGTCGACCAGAGCTACCTTCACGGGAAAGCCGTCCAGAGTGGCGAGGTTGGTGAGATCGTAGGCGGCGCAGGTGACAAGGCCGAACAGGGCTCCGAGAAGCACAGCGTGGGCGAAGCTCTCGCGTTCCATGGCCGGCAGGATGACGAGTACCACGAGACCAACCAGAAACAACAGATAAAAGGTGAAGGCGGCAGCCCAGTTGACACTGGGCTTCATGAGGTGGCCCATGTGCGTGTGGCAGAAACCTCGAGCGACCACTCCGAGCCAGACAAGATCCACGACGGGGGTTTGAAGGACGGTTTGACCAGGGTCGGGTACCAGGTTGACACCGCCCGGGAGGTGGCGAGACCGGAGAGGCCGCCAACCACGATCGGCATCGCAACCGCGATGACCAGCTTCGCGAAATTGTTCATCATGGACTCCCGGTCGATGATACCCGAGTCCTGGGACGCGCCAACTCGCGCCGAGGGTCCACCGCAAATAGGGCGCACAGCAGGAGTCTCCATTCGCAGCGCTCATCACGAAAACCGCCGAGGCCGGCCCAATCTTGTTATCGGCCATCGTGACCAAAAAAGGCCTTCCAGAGCCTCGCCACTCAATCCGCGGTCGTCTGCCGACCCTCTGCCGCAGGTCTCAGACTCGGAAGAAAGGCTGGAGTCGATCGAATGTACTCGGCATATCCCGGTCGTCGTTCGATGAGCGCCGCATCGAGCATGGCCACCCCCGACACCTTGATCAGCAGGAAGGTGATAAGCAGGGGACCGACCAGAGCGAGCCACCCTCCTGTCGGCAACGCGAGCAATCCGATTCCCCACCAGAGAACCGCCTCACCGAAGTAGTTCGGGTGGCGGCTTCGCGACCAGAGACCGGCCTGCAACACCTTCCCTCTGTTGCTCGGGTCTTTTTTGAACCGAGCGAGCTGGCGGTCGGCCATGGTCTCGACCGCGAAGCCGATGACAAAGAGGGCGATTCCCACGCCGTCAAAGACGGTCAGCTCTGCCCCAGGACCAGGTTGCTGGGCCAGGAGGAGGGGTGATGAAACGATCCAGAGCAGCACTGCCTGGAGCAGAAAAACCTTGAAGTATGAGATCCACCAGAAGGAGGATCCGGCCTCTTCGCGCCATTTCCGATATCGGTAATCCTCGCCCGTTCCGGCGTTGCGAATGCCGATGTGCAGCGCAAGCCGTGCGGCCCAGAGAGTCGCCAGCCCGACGACGAGGAGGCCGCGGGTGGTGGGATCGCCCGGGAGACTCAGTAGGGAGGTAACTCCAACCAGCACAAACCCCGGACCCCAGAAAATGTCGACGATGCTGGCGTTGCCGATGACCAGGCTCACCATCCAGAGCACGGTGAAGGCGACCAACAGGAGCAATAAAGAGTTCATGAAGGGAAGGCCGCTCGCCAGCAGGAGGACGGCGCCCACGCCTGTAGCGAGAACGAAAAAGATGGTCGTGCTTGGGCTCATGGGCAGCTCCCTCATCGTCTCCAAGGGTGACGGAATCGATAACCGCTTTCGGTACAGCGAAAAATGGCACCGTGCTATTTCCAAACCAACCGGCTCGAGGGCACACGTCGGCTCAAATATATTCTCCTTGACTCGCCATTGAGCTTCTCTCTATTTTTGTGTGGAATTCGCGTCAGCTGAAAATGATTCTGCAGGTGAGAGAACTGGCCGCGTGACCAGCGCGTCGGGCGGTCTGTGATGGGGTCAACGATGAAGGTCGCCGTGGTCGGCAGCGGAATTTCCGGATTGGGGGCAGCGTGGCTGCTTAGCCGCCGGTACGAAATTCGACTATTCGAACAGCGGTCGCGACTGGGGGGTCACACGCACACCGTGGTGCACGACGCCGACGGCCGAGGCCTTCCCCTCGACACCGGATTCATCGTCTACAACGAGAAGACCTACCCCCTCCTCACCCGGCTCTTCAATGAGCTGTCGGTCGAGACCCAGTCGAGCGACATGTCCTTCTCGGTGAGCTGCGCCGACCCGGACATCGAATACGCATCACACAGCCTGGGGGGGCTCTTTGCCAATCGATCTCTGGTCCTGTCGCCCACCCATCTGAGGATGCTCTTCGATATTGTCCGCTTCGGCCGACGGGGCCGGCAGATTCTCGCCGGGACCGGAGATCCAGGGGTCACGATCGCCCAGTTTCTTTCCGCAGGACGATTCTCTCGGACCTTCACCACCTATTACCTGATGCCCATGGTCTCGGCAATCTGGTCCTCGGGGACTGAGGCCGCGGCTGACTACCCGAGAGATCCCCTGCTGCGATTCCTCGACAACCATGGCCTGCTCCAGGTCTCCGGGCAGCCCGAGTGGCGCACGGTGGTCGGCGGCAGCAGCAGTTACGTCGGGCCAATGACCAGACAATTTCGCGATCGCATCCTCCTCGGCCAAGGGGTGGAGAAGGTCATCCGCAGTGCCGACGGTGTGGAGATCATCCTCGACGACGACTCGAGACATGGCTTCGATCACGTGGTGATCGCCGCTCACGCCGATCAGGCGTTGGCGATGCTTGCCGAGCCGTCGGCGGAGGAGGTCGAACTTCTCGGCCGGTGGCGATACTCGGTCAACAGCACCTGGCTCCACACCGACACGGCCTTGATGCCACGGCGGCGGGCAGCCTGGGCGTCGTGGAACTACCTCATGTCCGATGCGAGTCGGGAGAGTGCGTCCTTGACCTACCACCTCAACCGGCTGCAGAGGCTCGACCAAGACCGCGAGTACCTGGTCTCACTCAACCCGGAAGCCGAACCGGTTTCCGAGTCCGTGATTCGCCGCATGTCCTACAGGCATCCGATCTTCACCCGCCAAAGCGTGGAGACCCAGAGCGAACTGCCGCGGATCAACGGTCGGAATCGGACCCATTTCTGCGGTGCGTACTTCGGTAACGGCTTTCACGAGGACGGATTGGCGTCGGCCGTCGCGGTCGCCGACGATCTCGGCGTGGCTTTCTGATGCCGGAGTCGGCACTCTTCCTGGGGCGAGTCCGACATCGGCGGACGGGCAATCCCGAACACGAGTTCGCGTATCCCGTGTGGTACGCGCTCGTGGATTTGGACGATCTCGAGAGGCTCGATCGGAAACTGAGGTTCTTTTCGCACAACCGGTTCAACCTGACCGGTTTTGACGATCGTGATCACATGGGTCCGGAGCTGAAGCCAGTCCGCGAGAAGCTCCAATCCTGGCTTCGACACCGAGGCGTTGAGCACGAACTCGGACGCATCGAGCTTCTCACCCACTTGAGAATCCTGGGTCAGGTCTTCAACCCGGTGTCGTTCTATTTCATCCGCGACACCGAGCAGAGACTGCTCCACGCCGTGGCCGAGGTCAACAACACCTTTGGCGAGACCTACTGCTATCTCCTCGCTGCCGACGGCTCCCGCGTCCGCCACGAGGCTGACAAGGTCTTCCACGTGTCGCCGTTCCAGCCCGTCGATGGCCGGTATCGGTTCCGAATCAACGAGCCGGGGAAGCGATTGACTGCACACATCGACGTCCTGAGAGACGGCGAGCGGGTCTTCGACTCGACTCTTTCCGTGATGCGCCGCGAGCTGAACTCGAGCTCGCTGATCAGGACTGTCGCGCGCCATCCCCACTTGAGCCTGCGGACCCTGGCCCTCATCCACTACCAGGCGGTTCGGCTGTGGCTCAAGAAAGCGCCCTTCTTTTCCAAGCCGGAGGCCCCAGCAGGCGCATGGAGGACCCGTCATGGCTGATTTTTCACACCAACGTGAGCTGGCAGAAACCGCAGATGCCGGGGCATTCGTCGGAGCTTCCGATGCTGCAGTGGAAATCCGCCGTACGGAGCGACGCTCACTGCCGCTGGCCGCGCGGATCGTGCTGGCCCGCCTTGCACGAATCCGGCGGGGCCACCTGATCGTCCGGCTGCCGGATGGATCGCGCCACACCTTTGGCGGTGGCGACGGCGGGGCCGCAGAGGTGGTGGAGCTCGATATTCACCGCTGGCGGTTTTTCTCGAGGCTGCTACGTCGTGCAGATGTTGGTGCCGGAGAGGCCTTTGTCGACGGAGATTGGTCGACCTCGAATCTGGTGCAGTTGACCCGTCTTTTCCTACGGAATGAAACCGAGCTCGCGCCGGCCAATGTTCTCGGAGCGATCGGCCGTTTCCGTGATCGGTTGGCCCACCTCCTGAGAAGCAACACGCGAGCCCAGGCGCGCCGCAACATCCACGCACACTATGATCTTTCCAATCATTTCTACACGCTCTTCCTCGACCCATCCATGACCTATTCGTCGGCCCTTTTCGACCGCCCCGGCCTCGGCCTGGAGGCGGCACAGCGCCGAAAGTACCGGCGGCTCGCCGCCTGGGCCGGTCTTCAGCCCGGACACGACGTGCTCGAGATCGGCTGCGGCTGGGGCGGCTTCGCCGAGTACGCGGCCGGTGAACTCGGTTGTCGTGTCACTGCCATCACCCTCTCGGAAGAACAGGCATCCTTCGCGCGCCGCCGGATGATCGCTGCGGGGCTCAGTGACCGCGTTCAGATCGAAGTCGAAGACTACCGAGATGTCGGCGGCGAGTACGATGCGGTGATCTCGATCGAAATGCTCGAAGCGGTTGGTCACCAGTTTCTTGACGGTTATTTCGGGGCCTGTGACCGTGTTCTGCGGCCGGGCGGTCGAATGGTGCTGCAGACCATCACCATCCCCGACCAGGTTTACGACCGGTATCGACGCGGCACCGATTGGATCCGTGCCTACATTTTCCCAGGCGGTCACCTGCCGTCGCTCGGAGCGATCCAGGACTCGCTCGGTAGGAAGACCGGGTTCGTCATCGATCGGCTGGACAACATGGCTCACCATTACGCGACCACCCTGAAGCACTGGCGTGCGCGATTCCAGTCACAGGAGGAACGGGTGCGAGCGCTCGGGTTCGACGACCGTTTCATGCGGATGTGGGATTTCTACCTGGCAACCTGCGAAGCGGCCTTCCGCGACCGACAGATCGGTGTGCTCCAGCTATCTCTGACCCGTAGCGGTCAGCGCGGACGATGAGGTGGGCTATCGAACTCGCCGAACGGCGGATGTTGCCGGATCCTGTGGTCCGGGTGGGAATGCGTCGTTTGCTCCGTCAGCGGCTGCAGCAGGAACGGCGCAAGCGCGGCGGCAGTCACGGTGCGAGTGCTCAGGCATTCGCCGATGAGATGCGGTCGGAGCCGGTGGCCGTGGCCACCGCCGACGCCAACGAACAGCACTATGAGTTGCCACCCGAGTTTTTCTCCGCCGTGCTCGGGCCGTACCTCAAGTACTCGAGCTGTTTCTGGAGCGAAGGTGTTCAGAGCCTCGCCGATGCCGAAAAGCGTATGCTCGAGCTGACCTGCGAGCGCGCTGGCGTCGCGAACGGAATGGATGTTCTCGATCTGGGCTGCGGCTGGGGTTCGTTCTCGGTTTGGGTCGGACGCCACTTTCCCCGCTGCCGCGTGCTCGCGGTGTCCAACTCGCGCGCCCAGGCCGAGTTCATCCGCGCTCGGTGCGCGTCCGAGGGCCTGGATCGGATCGAGGTCGTCACCGCCGACATGAACGATTTCGGCACTGAACGGAAGTTCGACCGGGTGGTATCGGTGGAGATGTTCGAGCACATGCGGAACTGGGCGAAGCTCTTCGAGCGGGTGGCCGGGTGGTTGCGGCCCGAGGGCGCCTTCTTCCAGCACGTCTTCTGCCACCGGCGCTACGCCTACCTTTACAGTGATGAAGGATCGGGAGACTGGATGGCGCGCCACTTTTTCACCGGCGGCATCATGCCATCGCAGGACCTTCCCCTGCGATACGCCGATCACCTCGAGGTGGTCGATCAGTGGCGCGTCAGCGGTCTCCACTACAGCCTGACATTGGAGGCGTGGCTGGAGGAGATGGACCGCAATCGAGCACGTCTTCTACCGATTTTCGCTCGAACCTATGGCGAAGACACCGAGCGTTGGTTCGCTCGTTGGCGGATGTTCTTCATGGCATGTTCCGAGCTCTTCAGGTACGGTGACGGCAGGGAGTGGTGTGTTGCCCACACTCTGATGCGGCCGCGGGATGGTGTGGCCGGAAAATGATGCGACGCGGATTATTGGTGCTGGTGCTATTTGCGATTTCGGCGACACCCGGAGCCGAATCCCGGGAGAACGAATTCATGACGATCATTGACTTTTCTCGAGGAGACGTGACCTGGCCGCACATCAACGACGGGGTGATGGGCGGTATCTCGTCGGGCGGGATGTCCGCAGCCGAAGGCTACGCCACTTTTCAAGGCACGGTGTCCTTCGAGAACAACGGCGGGTTCTCCTCCGTTCGCTCGCAGGCCGTGGTGCACGATCTCTCGGCTTTCGAGGGTCTTGTTCTCCGGGTTCGAGGCGACGGCAAGCGTTACGGATTTCGGCTCAAAACCGACGCTTCGTTCGACGGTGTCAGCTATCAGTTCCAGATCCAACCGCCAGCGGGGCAATGGACCGAAATCTCCGCCCCCTTCATCGACTTCATTCCTGTGTATCGCGGCCGGCTGGTCCGGAATCATCCGTCACTCGATCCGAGCCGGATCACGACCTTCGGTCTGATCATCAGCCGACAGGACGGCCCGTTTCGCATCGACATCGAGTCCGTTAGGGCCTATCCGTCGGACCACGATCAGGAAACCATGCGGTGACACGGCGGGCGCGCAACCCGGTCAATCGGAAAAAACTGCCGATGTCCAAATGGACCGCAGTATCTCCGGTCAATCGAGAAAAACACTTCCTCGTCGTCGACTGGGTTCGAAATGAAGAAGGGGACCCGACTGACCGCCTCATCGTCGAGGCAGTCCTGACAAAGAGGTTGCTGGAGATTCACTGGTCGGAGCTCGAGGATTCCCGGTCATGGCAGGTCGGGTGGCGGTGACCCGATTGGTAGAAAGAAGGATGGTCGAGGCAATGGAGAAGGAGGCATTCGGCGCCTGCACCAACTACCGTTCCTTCGAGGCGGTTTCCCCGAAGGGCATCTCCATATCCGGCATCGCAATGATGAACAAGGATTTCAGGCGTGCCTCGTTTGCCGGTGCCGACGCACCGCGAGGCAAGAAGCGGTAGCGGGTCGTCGATCTCAAGACGAATGGGGCACGCCTCGGCGTGTCCATTTTCATTTTGCCCAATTGTCAGATGTTGGATATTGGGTATTCGATGAGGTCAGCTCCGTCACGATGCAACATCGAACAACCATCATCGAACATCCGGGATCCAGCATCCCGTGTGCAGTATCGCCTCCAGGGTGCCACCTTCACCGTTTCGGCATCGCATGTGGCACCCATGATTCGTGATATTTCACGGCAAGGTTGAGAATTGATGTCCATCGCCTCGGATGCCGTGAAGGGCCTGAATATCTGGCTCGGGCGCTCCGATGTTGCAGCAACTTTCGCCGATGGTAAGGTCAGTCGCCGACCGCGGCGCGCCGCCGGTCGGGCTGAACCGCCAAACCGGCCATCCGGAGCCCGTCGACGATATCCTCGATGGGCTGCTCGAACTTCACGGTGCGCCGCATCAACTCGCGAGCGCGGTACGGAAAATCCGGTTTCTGGGCCATTATCGAGTCGACATGGGGCCGCGCCTCGTCGACCCGTCCGAGCTTGCCGAGCATTGCGGCGAGTACCGCGTCGTTCCAGATGGTCGTGAAAGGACGGTGCTTCAGCGTTTCGGCCAACGCGCGATCGAACTCGCGCCGGACGAGGAACGTGACGACGTGCCCGGTGCGAAACCAGGTCGGGTGGCACGGGTTGGCCGCGATGGCTCGGTCGAGCAGGGGCAGGCCGACATCCGGATGCCCCTGCATGATGTGAAAGTAACCGATGGCTCCGACCGTGTACGGAGAGTTGGGGTTCAGGCTCAGTGCGGTCTCGGACTCTTGCCGGAAGGTCTCCGTGTCCTCCGCGAGGTAGCTGACGTAGGCCAGAATCATCCGGCCGAGCTGCGACCCCGGCTCGAGGAAGACGCCCTTGCGCGCGTACTCGATGGCGATCTCGAGGGCGTCCTCGGACCCGGGAACGTCGAAGGTGTACATCTGACAGTGCAGTGTCGCCAACGCCGACCACACGGGGCCGTAATCCGGCTCCGTTTCGGAGGCGGCTTGGAGGGCGGCAAAGCAGGTTGCGGCCGACTCGGGCGATGGCTCGATCTGATGGCTGTAGTAGCGCAGCATCGCCTCGTACGTCCGCAGGTCGGACGGGGGTTTCTTTCGTGACTCGGTGGACAGTCGTCGAGCGATGATTCCGAACTCGCTCGCGACCTTGCTGACCACGTTGTTGGCGATCTTCTCCTGCGTCGCGATGAGCAGGCCAGCCTCGAGTGGGTGGCTCGACGCGTCCGCCCAGATCTGCCTGCCGTCGATTGTGTCGATCAGCTGGGCTGACACCTTCACCGTTTCGTTGTCCCGGCGAACCGCCCCCTTGAGCACGAACCGCGCGCCAACCTCCCGCGCCAGCCCTGCGGGATCCACCGCGACAGCCGCCGGTTGCCGGCCGAGACGGCACGAGATGACGGCGATGTCCTGAAATCGGGTCAGCTCGGTGGCCAACTCTTCGGTCAGCCCTTCGGTCAAAACGAGTTGCTCGGGATCTCCTGTCAGGTTCTCGAACGGCAGCACGGCGAGGGTCGGACCATCAACCCGGGGGGTGTCGTGTTTCGCGAACCGTGCGGACGGGTCAGCGCGGTGGTCGGAGATCACGGTCCGGGCCGCGAACCGAGGGACGTAGCGGCCTTTCGGTATGTCGATGAGGATCGGGTCGTGGACACCTCCGACGAGATAGTAGCGCTCGATCGCTCGGCGCAGCCGGCCGGCCTGGATCCGGACGATTGGATCTCGGTTTGGGTCGAAGTCCTGACCCCGACCGAACACCTCGACCGCGATGGTGAATCCCTTGAGCCGGTGGGACCGGCCGGCAAGCTTCTCGTCGACGACAAAACGGAGGAAGTCCCGCATCTTGTCGGTGGCATGAAACTCGGGGCTTGCCAGGATGCGGTCGAGCTGGTTTCTGATCTCGCCGTGGTGGAGACCGCTGCGAGGTTCCACCTTCGCCGCTCCTTCAGATCCGGCCTCTGTGTCCATGAATCGACGCCCTTCTCACGTCCAAATAGCTCTGAGACAGGAGCATACCAGAATGTAGGCTACATTACGATCTGGTAACTCCCTTCACAGAATTCCGGTTAGGGTGCACTCTTTTCAACAATCAACGATTTGAAGGCGCGCATCGGTTCAAGGCGGCATGCGCCGGAGAAGACAATGGGTTCCAGAAAGGGCGTCAGTTCACTCGTCAGAAACGCGTTCCCGGGTCGCGATGCGCAGATCGAGCGTTGCTTCAGCGACCACCCGACCTTTCGCGAGCTGTGCGCGGATTACGATCGCTGCTCGCGGGCGCACGAGCACTGGCGACATCTGGACGACGATGCGCACTCGTTCCGCTGCCGGGAGTACGCCGAACTGCTGGCGGAGCTGGCGGAGGATTTGGAACGCTGGCTCGACAACGCGGTGCAGGATTCTCCACGCCCGGATGGGAGAGAACCGAGATGATGGCAGAATCCGGCCTGTCACGGCGCCCGCGGTACCACGTCCCGTTGCCCGCAGTCGCTGCGTTGGTGCTGTCGGGATTCTCAGTGAACGTCGCCGCGCAGGACCTCACCCCCCGCGCCTACTGGCCGGCGCCCGACGGCACGAAGGTCGCGATCGTCGGGTACTCCCACGTTCGCGGCGACGTGTTCTTCGACCCCTCGATTCCGCTGTCCGGTGTCGACTCGAAGATCCATACCGGCCTTGCCGCCTACCTTCAGACCTTCAGCCTGTGGGGCCGGACGGCCACCATCGTGATCGACCTGCCGTACTCCCGGGGGACCACACAGGGGCTGATCGAGGATGAACCGGCCCGGCGGGACTTCTCCGGCCTCGGGGATCTCGGCGCCAGCCTTTCGGTCAACCTGCTCGGGGCGCCGGCCATGACCCCTGCCGACTTCCAGGCGCTGCGGGCCGAGCCGCACCCCATCGTCGGCGCCAGCCTCAAGGTGATCGCCCCGACGGGCCGCTACGACGACAACCGGCTCATCAACGTCGGCAGCAACCGGTGGGCGGCCAAGCTCGACCTCGGCTCGATCGTTCCACTGCACCGCAAGTGGCTGCTCGAGCTCGATGCCGGCGTGTGGTGGTTCGGCGACAACGACGACTTCCTCACCGGGAGGCGCGAACAGGAGCCCATCTACAACTTCCAGGTCCACCTCATCCACCGCTTCAGCCCGGGGTTCTGGGTGTCCCTGGACGCCAACTACTTCGTCGGCGGCCGTCAGACCATCGGCGGCGACGAGCTCGGCGATGTCCTGCACAACGCCCGCCTCGGCGGGATGGTCGTCGTACCGTTCCGCGGGCGTCACGCCGTCAAAATCGGCTACTTCGCCGGTGTCAGGACCGAGTCCGGCAGCGACTTCGACCAGCTCCTGATGAGCTACCAGGTGCTGTTAAGGTAAGGGAATGCAGTGCCGCTATCAATCGAAGAACAGGTTTCATGGATTGGAACCAAAGGAGCAGAAGTGATGAAGATTTTCCGGAATATTCTTGCTGTCGTTGCGCTCGTGCTCACAGCGGGCGTGGCCGCCGGACAGACCCTCGACGTCTCGGGCGAGGCGGGCGAGGTCACACTGGGTGGTCGGCACTATTCGCCGTTCATCGACCAGTCGTACCCGAATCGGGTGCTTTGGGGCGACACTCACCTCCACACCTCGTACTCGACGGACGCCGGGATGATCGGCAACGTGCTGGGTCCCGACGAGGCGTTCCGGTTCGCGCGGGGCGAGAAGGTGCGCGCGTCGAGGGGCGAGTTCGCCCAGCTCGTGCGGCCGCTGGACTTCCTGGTCGTCGCCGACCACTCCGAGAACCTCGGGCTCGCGCCGATGATCGCGGAGTCGAACCCGGGCCTGCTCGCCAACGAGTGGGGGCGGAAGCTCCACGACATGGTGAAGGATGGCGATCCCATGGCGGCGTATGTCGAGTGGGGCGCCGCGCTCAACGCGCTCACCGATCCCATCGACGACGATGACCTGACACGTACCATCTGGAACCGGATCGTCGAAAGCGCCGAACGTCACAACCAGCCGGGGGTCTTCACGGCGTTGCACGGATTCGAGTGGTCGTCGGGACCGGACGCCAACAACCTGCACCGGGTCGTGATGTTCCGCGACGATGCACCGAACGTCGAAGATCTGGTGCCGATCTCGGCGTACGACAGCGGCGACCCGGAGGACCTCTGGGACTGGCTGGAGGCCTACGAGCAGCGGACCGGCGGCAAGGTCATGGCGTTCGCCCACAACGGCAACCTGTCGAACGGGTTGATGTTCGACGACCGGCGGATGAACGGCGACCCACTGGACCGCGAGTATGCCGAGCGCCGCACGCGCTGGGAACCGGTATACGAGGTCACCCAGATCAAGGGCGACGGGGAGACGCATCCCACGCTGTCGCCGAATGACGAGTTCGCCGACTACTACCGCTGGGACCGCGGCAACTTCGGAACGGAGTTCAAGACGCCGGACATGCTGCCGCGGGAGTACGCCCGGCAGGCGCTGGCGCGGGGGCTCAAGTACGACGCGGAGCTCGGCGCCAACCCGTTCAAGTTCGGCATGATCGGGGCCACGGACAGCCACACGTCGCTCGCCACCACGCGCGAGGACAACTACTTCGGCAAGGCGAGCATCGTCGAGCCCGGCACCGGCGACAACCGCTACGAGGACTTCATCGTCCAGCCCGTGATTCTGGGCGAGAAGATCGCCATCCGCCACTACGAGACGCTCGCCTCCGGCCTCGCCGGGGTGTGGGCGCGGGAGAACACCCGCGAGGCGATCTGGGACGCGTTCAAGCGCAAGGAGGTGTACGCCACCACCGGCTCGCGGATGACCGTCCGGGTGTTCGCCGGCTGGGATTTCGAGCCGGACGAGGTGCACCGTCCCGACTTCGCCGCCGAGGGGTACGACCGCGGGGTGCCGATGGGCGGCGACCTGTTCGCCGGTCCCGAGGGTGCCGCGCCGACCTTCATGGTCCGGGCGCTGCGCGATCCTGATGGCGCCAACCTGGACCGCATCCAGATCGTGAAGGGCTGGCTCGACGACGCCGGCGAGCCGCAGACGAAGGTCTTCGACGCCGCTTGGGCGGGAGATCGTGAGCTCCGCGCGGACGGCATGCTGCCGCCGGTCGGGAGCACGGTCGACGGAGCGGACTACACCAACACGATCGGTGCCGCGGGGCTGGCCGCACACTGGGTCGACCCGGAGTTCGACGCGAGCCAGCGCGCCTACTACTACGTCCGCGTGCTCGAGATCCCGACCCCGTCCTGGCTCGCCTACGACGAGGCGTTCTACGGCCCCCTGGACCTTCCGTCGGACGCCGTGATGGTGCAGCAGGACCGCGCCTACACCTCGCCGATCTGGTACACGCCGGGCAAGGACTGAGACGGAAGCATGGATCTTCCCGACTCGCCGGTCGCCAACAGCTACTTCGACAGGGCGCCCTTCGAGTTCGAAGCGACGCTGAATCGGGTCCACCTCGAGAGCTTGCCGGTGGAGCAACTGCGACTCACACCCCCCGGCCGGATGATGACTGTGTGTCGATCAACAGAGCTCGGAGGTGACTCCAACCAGGCCCTGGTGAGATGCCAGGCGCTGTTCGACTGAGGAGGAGACAACATGAAACGAAGAGAATCCGCGATTCGGAC